>CAZGMU010000113.1:0-11869 GCA_964526975.1 uncultured Planctomycetaceae bacterium | reverse complement strand
GTCATGGCCGACTCGATCGAAGCCGGCCGTTGGGTTCACGTCTTCGGCTGCGGCCACGCCACGATCCCCGTCGAGGAAATGTACCCGCGCATCGGCGGCTTCGTCGGCTTCCATCCGATGGTCGAGCAATCGATGACCTTCTTCACCCGCATCGTCGGCGAAGCAGGCGTCCACCAGTTCCTGTTCCTCGAACGAGCCGAAGGCTACGGCACCGCCATCATGAAAGCCTACGAGTTCGACCCCCGCGACACCATGTGGATCTTCTCCCACACCGGCATCAACAGCGTGAACATCGACGTCGCCCTCGAAGCCAAGCAGCGCGGCATGAAAGTCATCGCCTACGGCTCGGCCACCGAAGCCAAAGGCAAGAAGACCCGCCACTCCTGCGGCAAGACAATCTTCGATCTCGCAGACCTCGTCGTCGACTCCTGCGCCCCCGCCGGCGATTCGTCCGTCCCGCTCAAAAATCATTTCGACAAAGTCGGCCCCGTCTCCACCATGGCCTTCATCACCTGCGTCTGGATGACCGTCTGCACCGTCGCCGAAATCCTGGCCGACCGCGGCGTGAAACTCTACATCCACCCCTCCCACAACGTCCCCGGCGACACCACCGCCCACGAGCGCCTCGACGCCGCCCTCGCCGAATACAAACGCCGCATCGCCGGCGTCTAAACAACAATCGCTTCAACACTCCCGCTTAGCGTCGGCGTCCACGCCGAATCTCCACCAACACGCTCCGCAATTACAAAAGCAATCCGCTTCAAGTGATAGCCACAAAAAACACGAAAATGCACGAAAACCTTTTTAATGACTTTTCGCGTTTTTCGTGGCTATCTACCTAACTCGCAAGCGCGGCTATTTATCGAATCGATTCTCGCAAAGCGTGAACTCGTAAAACATCTGCCTCGACTCCCCCGCGTCCCTCCGCGCCTCTGCGTGAGATCCCTCTGCTTCGGAAAAAACCACGTAGTGGCCAAAACTGGGATATTGAACATTAGTCCACTATATGCTAAACCTGATCCCGCAAAACCATAATTCCATTCCACTCACGCCCAATCAGGCCACGTGCTAAAAAAACATGCTTCCATTGCCAACTCAATTGCCCGCTCGATGGAAACTTGCCCAATATGAACCTACCTGCGCAAAACTCGGGGGGAGAATTGTGCGCACCTACCTACAACCTCCATAAAGGCAACACAACCAATGGCTACCATGCCACCTGCAAGATCTGCCGACGGGCGCCCTCTAGGTGGCTCGCTTCCGGTTCTTGAGCCACGCGTCCGAACAGCTTTCTCTTTCACGAAACTCACCGCCGCCACCGGGGTTAACTCCTACAGGTGACAAACGATCGGTTCCGGGCCTTTCTGCCCGACTCGCCGATCGCTCTGCCGAGGAGTAAGCTGAAGGTGGAGCCTATCCAATTACCCGCGAGCCGGGGCGTCCTCGCCCCCGCCCAACCGTTCATTATCAGTAAAAGCATTAAGTAGGGCATCGGATTGCAAACCCGATGCCTTAGCCACTCCCCAGCACACCCACCATCCACGAGCAACCACTTGTCGATTAGCGAATCGACTGCCGAAAGATACACGCTAGCCGACCCAGACGTTCGGCTCATGCTCCAGGTGCGCGAGGGCGACGCCCAAGCCTTCGAAGAACTGATGCTCCGCTACCAGAACCGACTGATGTCCCTCTTGGCCCACCTGGTCGGCCAGCGCGACTTGGCCGAAGACCTGGCCCAAGAGGTGTTTTTACGCGTCTACCGCGCGCGAAAACGCTACGTGCCCGGCGCCAAGTTTTCGACGTGGCTGTTCACCATCGCCGGCAACGTCGCCTCGAACGCCCTGCGATCCAAATCACGACGGCGAGAAGTTCACTTGGCCCCACGGCTGAACGACTCGGCCCCACAATCGCTCGAAGCCGCCGCCGTGGCCGCCAGCGGACTCATGCCAACCCGACAACTCGACAAGGCAGAAATGTGCGCCGCCGTCCAACAGGCGGTCGCCGGATTGAACGAACGACAACGCATAGCCGTCTTGCTCGCCAAGTTCGAACACATGAGTTACGCCGACATCGGAATGATCATGGACATGACACCTCAAGCGGTAAAGTCGTTGCTCTCGCGCGCACGCTGCAACCTGCGCCAAGCTTTGCAACCCTACCTCGACCGAGGCGCAACAATCGGTGGCGGCAGCGAACTAGCCGAGTCATTAACAGATAGCCAAGAAACACCAGTGGAGTAAGCCTCTTCCCCCTCTCCCTCCGAGAGAGGGCCGGGGTGAGGGCGCCTTAGAAATGATTGATAGCATCCCTTAGTTCGACTTTTGCAGTTTTTAGGGAACCACGAAAAGCACGGAATCACGCGAAATAAGACGATTTCATCGATCGCCCTGCAGCACGGTGTGTTTTGGCGCAGGTATGATCAACATGGTCTAGCGCAAAAACTGGCTCACTCCCAGGTTTTCGGGCCTTTCGTGAATTTCGTGGTTCGGAAATATGCAAAACTCGAACTTAGGGTGATCAGAAATAACTTCGACAGATAGGATTCACCACGGAGACATGAAGAAAAAAACGATTGGTCATTGGCCATTGAAAATTTGCAATGACCAATTTGTCTTCTCCGTGCCCTCTGTGTCTCTGTGGTTATTCCGAAAATCGGAAAGTTGTTATTGAGCCATCCCTAAATTGAATTGATCCCGGCGAAAACGCTGTCGCCCATTAAACCATGTCCTCCGCCACCGACCCACAACCCGATCCCGTGACCGACGAGCTCGTCGCGTACCTCGACGGCGAACTGCCGCCCGAGGACTGCCGCCGCGTCGAAAGTCGACTCGCCATGGACGAGGAGTACCGGCAAGAGCTGCAACAGCTCGACCGTGCTTGGGACGCGCTCGATGCCCTCCCCGCCCCCACGGTTGACGATAGCTTCGCCCGCACGACGATCGAGCTCGCCTGCGTCGCGGCCGAAGCCGATCTCACGGACCAAACCATCGCCACCCGCGCAACCGATCGCAAACAAACCTGGCGCTGGATCGTCACCGGAGTCGCCGCCTGCGTGGTAGGCTATTTGGCCGGCCGAGCCTTCGTTCCACACCACAACGGCGCGCTACTCGCCGACCTGCCCGCCATCCATCAGCAAAACGCATTACCCTACGTAAAAGATGTCGACTTCTTGCGAACGCTGGCAGCCGCCGTGCCGACAGAGCGTTTCGTGAAAGACAGCTCGGTGCTCCAGCACAACCTGGAGGAATTGCAACGCGTCAACAGCGCCTCGATCGAAACCCGCCGCGAATGGATCCGATCGCTCTCACCCGAGCGCAAGGCGGAGTTGGCAGATCGTGCTCGCGCGTTCAACGACTCGGAATCAACTTCCGAAGAACAGGAGCGCATCCGAAAAATGCAGGATCGCATGCGCAAAATAATGGAGGAGATTCGCAACGACAAGGATTCCGACAAACTGCAAAAAACGCTCGCCGCCTACGGCCAATGGCTCTCGCGACATAGGCCCGACGAAAAACAGCTATTGTTGGAACAGCTAGAGAGTCAACCTGCGGATAAGCAAGCCGAGGTTGTCGAAAACTACCTGAAGCAGGATGAGCGGCGTGCATCGCGCCACCTGAACGCAGAAGATGCCGAGAAGCTTCGCCAGGAAATCAATCTCATCGCGCGAGAGAAGCGAGACGAAATAGCCGAACGCATGCGCGACGCCCGCAAAGGCCCACCAGGGGAAGGTCCAAGCATGGGACCACGCTCGATGTTTTTTCTCGGCGATCTATTTCGAGAAGACAAACGGGATCAACTTGCTAGCAGACTGGTTGGCAAATTGAGCAGCTCGGAACAAGCCTACTGGAGCTCGTTAGAAGGGCCTCGCAAGTGGGGACAACTCGGAATCTGGATTCAAGACGCGATGAAGCTCAAGGCCGATCCCAACCAATTAGAAAAGTTTTTCGCCAGCGATAAATTGACTCCCGAGCTAAGGCAACGGCTGCTCGACAAACCCTATCCCAATATGCAAGCCGACCTGGAGCGCATGTACCTTCGCTCCGAGCTCGGTGCGGAAAACCCCGGACAACTACTCTTCGAAGATTTCGGCGAACGAGGCCGCGGCCCCCGGGGCGGCCCCGGAATCGGACCGCCACGCGAAGGCCCCGGCCCAAACCGACCACCCGGCTTTGGATCACCTCCCGATGGCCCACCTAGCGACCGACGACCACGCCGCCCGCCGCCAAACGAACCCAAACAAGAGCCGAATTAACCCCCGTGCCACCCGACGCCGTTAACCTTTTCCATAGCCACAAAAAACACGAAAACCGCGAAAAGCAGATGCCTTGGGTGACTCTTGACGTTTTTTGTGGTCAGAACTTAAAAAGCTCACGCAAAGTCGCATGGGAACGGCTCAAAAATAACTTCGGCAGATAGGCCCCACCACGGAGACACGGAGAGCACAGAGAAGACTTTTTATGATCCGCAGATAAACGCAGATTAATCACTCACAACGATGAATCCGAGTTGCCACTACCACACTGAAACATTTGACATATTGCCTATTGCAGTGAAAGCCAGCCCCCAAACAAAATTATCTATTTGATCTGCGTCCATCTGCGTTTATCTGCGGACAAACTTCTTCTCTGTACTCTCCGTGTCTCCGTGGTAATCCCAATTCATAGGAATTTGTTTGAGTTATCCCTTTCCCTTAAACCTCGTACCCGTCGCGATAAGCAGGACGCACGATATGCGACAGCATCGGATCATTGAGCGGCTTCAAATTGACCGGGTCCCACTCCACCCGTCCACGTTTGAAAATCGCCAGGTTGCCGAGCAGGATCGTCTCGGTCAGCGGCCCGGCATAGTTCGGAAAGTTCGACATCGCCGGTTTCTTCGGATCTCGCATCGCGACAAACCACTCCTTCATGTGCCCCGGGCTGCGCGGGAAGTCGACTTCGACTTCTTCAGCGCCGAGGACTTGAGTCCCCAGTTCCGCGTAGTCGCCCGGAATGTACATCGTCGCCTTATCGCCAACGACCAGGCAACCCCGAGGCGCCGGCGGTTTGTACTTCTTGCTATCAAGCTCGACTTCCAGCGTCAGGTCCTTGAAGAGCTCGGTCGGAGGCAGATTGCCGCCATCGTACCAGTACAACGTGAACGCCGCCCGCTCATCGAGCTTGGGAAACTCGAACTTGATTTTGCTCGGCCGTGGGAACGTGTCGCCGTCGTGCTCGGGGCACTCGGCTTCCACCGCCGTTGGGTCGCGCATGTTGAGCGCCATGAACGGCATGTTCACCGTGTGGCACGCCATATCGCCGAGCGCGCCGGTGCCGAAATCCCACCAGCTACGCCAGGCAAACTGGTGGTAAACGCCCGCTCCGCCGTATGGCCGCCACGGCGCTGGGCCGATCCAAGCCTCCCAATTCAACGTGGATGGTATCGGTTGAATCATCGGACGGCGATTAAACGGCGGCCAAATCGGGCGATTGGTCCAGACATGCACCTCCTTCACATTGCCCACCTGACCCGCGCGAATCTGGTAAGCGGCCTTGCGCAGCCGCGATTCCGCGGTCCCCTGATTGCCCATTTGCGTGGCCACGCCCTTCTCACGAGCGATTTCGCTCAGGCGACGGGCTTCCCAAATCGTGCGCGTCAGCGGCTTCTGGCAAAACACATGCTTGCCCATCTTCATCGCCTTGGCGGCCGCCACTGCGTGATTGTGGTCAGGAATACTGATGGTCACCGCGTCGATGCGATCGCCCAACTTGTCGAGCATTTCGCGGTAATCCGAAAAATTGTGCTCGGTCTTGTAGGCTTGCACCATGCCGTCGAGGATCTTCGAGTCGACATCGCACAGCGAATAGATCTTGCCGAACTTCGAGGCGTCTTGAACGTCGCTCGTTCCCTTGCCCCCTACGCCGATGCAACCGACCTGAATTTGCTCGTTCGGCGACTTGCTTTCGGCCGCTTGAAGTCCGCCCGCGACCCAATATCCCAACCCTGCCATCGCCGTTGTTTGCAAAAATCCACGTCGATCAGTTCGTGCCATTGGTGTGTCTCCAACCATCAAAGATCAGGCGCTAGCCCAAGAAATCTGCCCGCCAGCCAAACCGAGACCGGCTCGCAACATGCTAAACAGCATAACGAGCGCCGCCGCCAAGAGCAAACATTCGCACAAATCGGGGGACCTGGTTTGCCAACCAACATCGCCGAAACTAGGCTATTCAAAGGTCGATCGCGACTCCGTATTCTCTGTGGCAAGGTATCCCTTCTTATGCACGCTAAGCATTATTTGTTCTTCATCACAACCTGGTGTCTCTTGAGCTGTTGCCCCCTGAAAGCAGCCCATGCGGCCACGCCGGATGAAAAAGCACTCGTCGCACGGGTCGAGCAATTGACCGGCCATATTACTCGCTCCCCAACGGGCGAGATCATCGCCGTCGATCTGGAAAATCGCCCCGCGACCGACGATGACATGAAGCTGCTGGCCGCCGCGCCGAATTTGAAAAAACTCGTCGTCTGGGGGGCGGGCATCACCGATGCGGGCCTCGAGTCACTCCCATCGCTCAGCCAGCTTGAAGACCTGCAACTAATCAAGACCAGCATTTCCGATGCCGGGCTGCCTAAGCTACTTGCGCTCAAGAAGCTCAAGTCGCTCGACTTGCAGCGCGTGGCAAAGATCACCGACGACGGCATGGCGACGGTCGGCAAGATTCCCGAGCTCACCTACCTGACGCTGCTCTACACCCAGATCAGTGATGCCGGCCTCGCGCATCTGACGAGTGCCAAGAAGTTGCGATTGCTCGATTTGCGTGGCTGCAAAATCTCGGACACCGGCATTGCGAATATCGCACCGCTGACGAGCCTGGTCGCTTTGAAGTTGCGTTCATCGGGCGTGACCGACGCCGGCTTGGCACACTTAAAGCCCATGAAGAAACTGCGTACGCTGGCGCTCGAAGACACAGGCATCACGGACGCAGGCCTAGCGCATTTATCCGACCTTACCGAGCTCGATGATCTCGACCTGATGCGAGTGCATATCGGCGATAAAGGGCTCGAGCATCTGCGAAGTCTCACGAAGCTCCGAATTCTCTTTCTTCGCTCGACCTACATCACGGACGAGGGACTCGCCCATTTGCAAAACATGAAGCAATTGCGAAAGCTCGACCTGAGCGAAGTGCCTGGCATCACCGACGAAGGGATGCCCCACCTCACGGCGCTTCAAGAATTGGTCTGGCTCAATCTCTGGAATACCCGCGTGGGCAACTCGGGCATGGAGCAACTTGCCAAGCTCTCCAAGCTCATCTATCTCAATCTCACCAATACGGCCGTGGATGATGATGGTCTCAAACCGCTCGCGTCGTTGCCAAACCTGGAAACGCTCCTTCTCAATCAAACGTCGGTGACGGATGATGGGCTGATGAACCTAAGCACGAGCAAGTCGCTGAAGAAGCTGGAACTGCGGCTTGTGCCGGTGAGCAAAAAGGGTGTCGCTAAGCTGCAAGCAGCGCTGCCGAAGTTGCAGGTTACATACGATGAATAAAACCCCGCGAATCGCCCTACATTGTGATTAATCGTTCCAAGCGGTGCTCCCCTAAGCATGGACCCGCGGATTGTGAGGAGAAAATCTAGCGGCCAATAGATGATCAATTAGCCTGGAATCATGGACAAAAACCATGCTGCCGACGACCTGATTGGGCACTTTGGCCAACCGCAAACGCTCAATCTGCCCGACTTTGAGTGGGTGGAGGATGTCGTTTCGCCCGAGCCCGAGATCGCGGCCGGTGTAAGTAGCGAGCATGACCGATTCATCGAAGTGCCGCTGATCACCCGGCGCGGCGTGGGTTGGGTGCTCACTTGGGCGAGCGCGCTGGCAGTGATCGCCTTCGCGACGGCAATCCTGATTGAGTTTACTTATGTTTTAACGGCAGAACGAGCTTTGCACGTCGCGGCCCGAGCAGGAGCGATGGAAGCAACTCTGCCGCGAGCAACCTACCAAAGCGTAGCAGCAACCATCGAGCGTCGATTGGCAAACTATCCTTCACTCGCGGAGCGACTGCAACTAAGCCTCCAGCAAAATGGCGTTCTGGTGCAGTCGCAGTTTCGTCAGCATGAGGGCGATCAAATTATGATCTCGCTGTCGGCGCCGAGAAGTGCGGCATCGCCTGGTTGGCTACAGACATGGACAAAGAGACAAGGTGATTCGACGATTCACGCTCGCGCTGAACGGCAGATTCCGGGACGAAGGCTGGCGTACCAAACAAAATAGCACAGAGCGGCCATCAAACCGTGGCCGAGTACAGTTCGGCGTAGTCGAGCACCCATTGCTCCAGCAGTTCTTTGAACCGCTGCAAATCGACGTCGGCCAATTGCTGGTAGTGGGTGCGAGTGAGCACCTCTTTATTTCGGACGGTGCCTTTCGCGGAGATGTCGAGCACGTGGTACGAGTTATAAGGACCTACGACCAATTGCAAGCGACTGAAAGAAGTGCTGCGCCGGCCGCCTTCCAAGCGGATATCGTCGCGACTGACCGCCGCGCCCCAGCCGCTGTCTTCGACGACGGTTTCTAGGCGGAAGCCAGGAAAGTTATCGGCCATCTCACTGAGGCATTTTTCGATATGCTCGGTAAGTGTAAGGCGGTATTGGGAATGGCGGCGTTTGCACTCTTCTTCGCTGAGGGCTTTCGCGGCGGCTTCGTTGAGTTGAGCGGCGCGGGCCTGCTTTCCCCGCTCGCTCGCCTGTTGTAATCGTTCACGAAAATCCATGAGGTGATCTGACCGAGAGAAGAAAGCTATTCGGCTGGTGTACTTCCATCCGCAGGAGGCGCCGCTGCATCCTTGGGCACGGCTTGGGGAGCAAGAACACTATCCTCTTGCTTCTTCTTATGAAATTGCAATAGATCACCAAACGATCGCAAGTATTCCTTGCCCTCGGCCATGGCCTCCGTAATGGGAACGACTTCCTTTTTAGCGCGTTTCTCGTAAGCGCCGGTGCGCGGTTGACGTGGCGGCGGCGTGCGGCGATCGTCGCGGCGCGGCTTGCCTTGGCGGCGAGGGGCGGGTTGCGGACGGGCTGCTCCGTTGGCGGGGCGGTCTTGGGTTGCTGCTTGAGGCTTTGGTGACTGAGCAGCGTCGTGGGGGGCGTCTTGCCGGCGGCCTCGTTTGCGAGGAGGGCGTTCCTGCTTGGGGCGCTCGGTGCCGGGCTGGATCATCGTGAGGGCAACGCGACGGCGATCTTTGTCGATCGAGGAGACCCAAACGCGGACTTGATCACCCACCGCGACGACATCGTGTGGATCACGGACGTAGCCGGCGCTGAGCTGGCTGATGTGGATCAGGCCGCTGTCGGAAAGGCCCACGTCGACGAACGCGCCGAAGTCGACGACGTTCAGCACCGTGCCGCGCAGTTCCATGCCGGCTTGGAGGTCTTCGAATTTGACGACGTCTTTGCGGAAGATTGGCGGCGGCAAATCTTCGCGTGGGTCGCGGCCTGGTCGGCAGAGGGCCTCGATCATGTCGTCAAGCGTAAGTTGACCGATGCCAAGCTCGGTGGCCAGTGCAGCGCGATCGAGCGGGGCGACCAGTTCGCGAATACGGGCAGCGTTATCGCTACCGGCCAAAGAGGCTGGCTCGATGCCAAGTTTGGCCAATAGTTTTTCGGCGGCTTCGTAGTTCTCCGGATGAATCCAAGTCGCGTCGAGGACTTGGTCACCACTGACGATCTTCAAGAAGCCGGCGGCCTGCACGAACGTGGCGTTTCCTAGGCCGCTGACTTCGAGCAACTGTTTGCGGTTGCGGAAGGGACCATTCTGTTGGCGGTGCTCGTACACGCGGCGAGCCGTTAGTTGGTTCATGCCGGAAACGTAACGCAAGAGCGGCGTGCTCGCGCTATTAAGATCGACGCCGACGAAGCTGACGCAGGATTGGACGACATCGTCCAGCGTGTCGCGGAGGTGCTTGGCCCGTGCATCGTGCTGGTAGAGGCCGACGCCGATGCTGGCTGGGTCGATCTTGACCAATTCGCTAAGCGGATCCTGCAGCCGACGGCCGATGGAAATCGCGCTGCGCTGGATCGCGTCGCAATCGGGAAACTCTTCGCGACCAATCTCGCTCGTTGAGTAGACGCTCGCGCCCGCTTCATTCACGACGACATAGTGAACGTCCTGATCAGGAAACTCGGCGGCGATGATTTCGGCGACCATTTGCTCGATCTGGCGGCAAGCGGTGCCGTTGCCGATGGCCACGACGTTGAGGTTGTGGGCGCGAATCAGTTCGACCACCTTGGCGCGGCCCGCCGCCTTTTGCTCGTCGCTGCCGACAACATACATCACATCGTGAACGAGTAGCGCGCCGAACTCGTCGAGCGCCGCCAGCTTGCAACCGTTCTTGTAGCCGGGGTCGACGGCCAGTACGCGTTTGCCATGGAGCGGCGGCTGCAGCAGAAGGTTCTTCAAGTTGCGGCCGAAGACTTCGACGGCGTGAGTCTCGGCGTTTTCGGTCAGCTCGCGGCGAGCTTCTCGCTCAAGACTGGGAAGCAACAGCCGTGTTAGTGCATCTCGCACGCAGCCAATCAAAAACTCTTTGTGTGCGTGGTCCGCTGGAACCATGAGTTCGATCGCCAGTGATTCGATGGCGGCAGTGTCGGCGTCTACCCGCACGCGGAGCACCTTTGCGCGCTCGCCTCGATTGATCGCGAGGACGCGATGGGGGGGCACGCGATGAAGCGGTTCGTGAAAGTCGAGATAGTCGTGGAACTGCTGATTCTTCTTGGGGTTGTCTTCAACCTTGGCACTGACGAGCTTGCCCGACTTGCGATAGATCTTGCGAACTCGATGTCGCAATTCTGGATCTTCGCTGAACTGCTCGGCCAGGATGTGTCCCGCGCCCAGAAGCGCGCTCGCGGCGTCGGCAACGCCTTTATCTGTATTGACGAAATCGGCGGCGCGGGTATCGAGATCGGCAGCCGCTTTGTCTTGCGTGAGAATTTCGTTGGCCAAGACGCTCAGGCCTTGTTCCTGGGCCTTGGTGGCGAGCGTCTGTTTTTTGGGCCGGTAGGGTAGATACAAATCTTCGAGCCGCTTCACGCTGTCGGCTCGTTCGATCTGTTCGCGCAGTTCGGGTGTGAGAGCGTGCTGCGATTCGATCGACTTGAGGATCGTTTGCTTGCGCTCTTCGAGTTGGCGAAGCCTGGCGACGGCGGCGCGGACCGCGGCGATTTGTTCTTCGTCGAGACCGCCTGTCTGGTCGCGACGGTAGCGCGTGATGAAGGGAACGGTGTTGCCCTCGTCGAGCAATTCGACCGTGCGGGCAATCGCCTGCTGGTCGATGCCGAGTTCACGCGTCAGGCGCCCTAAGTCGATCGGAATCGCAGTTGCCATGAAGAAGCCGGCGAAGACGGAATGACGTTGAAAGACGCGCTGGGGAAAGAGTTCAGAGCGATGTTGCTAGCATCGAGAATAGTATCTGGTATGAGGCCTATTGCCTGCAACTGACCTATTGTGGCATTTTCCGGTTGCTATTGCTACTACGCAAGGGGATGGAGGATGGAGGATTGGGGATACTGGGTGTTCGATACAAGTCGACTGCATACTGATACATCGAAATTTGCGGTTAGAAATCGAGCTAAGCCGCAAGCGACGGGGAATCGATTTGTGATGTTATTGCTGGCATATCGGGGAAATTGGGATTAGGTCGGAAATTAGATCAAAGCCCTACGGACCCGACGGTCGATTATTGGGATGCGAAGCCTGAGCGAAGTCGTTTGGGCAGCCGGCAAGATGCTGCGCTCGCAAATCCCCCCTGGCATGTAAGGAAGCATCCATGGCCCGTGCGAATCTGCGAATTTATCGCGGACCTGAGACGAAGACGCCCGTTCGCCCTGCTAGCAC
>CAZGMU010000112.1:11685-12028 GCA_964526975.1 uncultured Planctomycetaceae bacterium | reverse complement strand
AACCTGGATCGGCTCCGAAAGCCGCGCCCAGCAAATGATAGTTTGGACACCGTGTAGTCAAACGTGCCCCGCTAATACTTCACTTTTCGAAGTTGAAAGAGATGCTCTATGGTCAACTATGAGTTACTTCGCGACGAAGGCATCTTGATCATCCGTCCCGTGGGCTCACTCGAAGCGTCCGATTTTCAAAAGATAGCGCAAGAAATAGATCCCTACATCGAGGCGAATGGCAAACTGCGCGGCGTAATGATCGATGCAGAGTCCTTTCCTGGCTGGACGGATTTCGCGGCGTTGGTCGCGCATCTGAAATTCGTGAGAGAACATCATCGACATATCAGCAAGA
>CAZGMU010000112.1:0-11675 GCA_964526975.1 uncultured Planctomycetaceae bacterium | reverse complement strand
GCTCCTTCTGTGAGGCCGATCAGGACGAGCGTGATTGCCGCCGTGAGCGATAGCAATTTTCTGGCGATTGCTCCCAAAATCGCCAGCCACTTTGTGCAGGCTGATGTGCGGCACTTTGCTCATGCACAAAAGGAAGATGCGCTTTCGTGGCTTCGGGAGCCGAATTAGGCGAACACAACACCGGCAGAGGTCGAATGTTGTAGGGTGAGCTGTGACAGCGACGAACGAACAGAAGAGGTATGAAAAAGCGAGGCGTGCATAATGTGGCGACCGCCCGGCATGATGGCTGTCTTCAATCACTCATAATGGATGCTGTCAATGCAGCTAGTTCTTGGTATCGCCCAACCGATGAATGGTTGAATGTTCATCGACGCGATTGATTCGATATCGATCGGAATAACCGGGATCGTCGCGATGCCAGTGGCAAAAAACATTGTGGTATCGGCAGGTCCAACCGTACTTTGGCAAAACATCATGGCGCGTGGTATGGGACAGCGATTGGAGAACACTCTCCTTGTGTCGCTCAATCAGATCCCACTGAACTTTGCCGGATTCCACCGCGGCATCCAAGTAGTTGACGAACCACCAGCCGTCGACGTCCCGACAGATTGCTTGGTCAGAGCGAGATTCGATGTGCTGCTCCTGTGCATCGGCGGATTCTTGATTGGCCACAAGTTGTTGCAAAGGCTCTGTGAGCACGATTCGTGGAACGATCGGCGCTTTTGACTCCAATAAATAGCATTCGATCAGAGCCGAGCCGAAGGTGTACAGTAGGACAACCGACCGACCAGCAACCCGATACGTGTTGCCCGACACTTCGGGCCCAGAGTACCAGCTTACGATGTCGTCCGGCAAGCGGAGCCCTGTATCGATCCAGCGCCGCCACGACTGAGCGGGCTGAATTACGGGGAGTTCGAAAGCGAGCGGCTCCCAGTACGCGTTCAGTATGAAGTAGAACGACAAGCCGCTTTCGCGAAGGTCCCCGCTAAAGAACGCGAGAAAAATAACTTCGGTGTTTGGTTGATATCTTTGGATCAGAACGACAGGAGGAATTCTGCTGCCAGCATATGATGCTCGATTGGAACGGCAGATGGTGAATTTTTACCGGTCGCTTTCGGAAAAAGACCGGCGACGCTACGCGGCGGTAGAGGCAGCCAAGCTGGGCCACGGTGGCTAGGCTTACATCGCTGGATTATTTGGTTGCAACCCAGAGACGATCGCTGTGGGAGCGCAGGATGTGGAGGGCTTGCCATCGGACGCGG
Source organism: uncultured Planctomycetaceae bacterium (assembly GCA_964526975.1). Lineage (GTDB taxonomy): Bacteria > Planctomycetota > Planctomycetia > Pirellulales > Lacipirellulaceae > JABDGM01. The sequence goes on along the minus strand of CAZGMU010000112.1, from coordinate 10,413 downwards.
CCGCGGGGCGTATCCGAAAAAAAGGGAGGTCGCAAGAAAGCTAGCGTGGCGGATCGCGCGCTGGTTCCTCTGCTGCAAGAAGCCGTTCAGGACCACACGGCAGGTTCGCCGGTGGAACCTGACCAGTTGTGGACCAATCGTTCGCCCACCGAGTTGGCCCGAGAGCTTGCCGAGCAAGGGCATGCGGCGGACCCCAAGACGGTGCGGCAGATGCTGAAAGAAGAGTTGGGTTTGTCGCGTCGGCAAATGGTCAAAACGCTTTCGATGGGCGAGAGTGCCGATCGCGATGCCCAGTTCCACCAGTTGCAAGAAATCAAAGCCCGATTTCTTCAGCAAGGCTTTCCCGTGTTGAGCGTCGATACGAAAAAGAAAGAATTGCTGGGCGAGTTCTATCGCAGGGGTCCGGCCTGGACCAACGGTCGGGTTCAGGCTTGGGACCATGATTTTCCCAGTGCCGCTTGGGGCAAAGTGATTCCTTACGGGGTCTATGACGTGGCCCGCCAGGAATCGCTCGTGTACTTGGCGCAAGGGTCCGACACGGGGCAGTTGGCCGCGGACGCCGTTCGCCGTTGGTGGCATCGCCTGGGCAAGTGGCGCTACCCGGCCGATGCACCCCTGTTGCTGCTGGCCGATTGCGGCGGCAGCAACGGCTACCGAGTGCCCCTGTTTCGAGAACAACTTCAGCTCTTGGCGAATCAGCTTCGCAAGGGGATACGCGTCTGCCATCTTCCGCCTTACTGCTCCAAATATAACCCCATCGACCATCGCCTGTTCTGCCATATCAGCCGCTCACTTCAGTCACTGCTGCTGCGGAGCGTCGAACTCGTCCGGGGAGCGATCGAGCGAACAACCACTCGCAAAGTCTGCGAGTGGTGACTGAATTGGCTCATAAACTCTATCCTTCCGGAATCAAAGCCTCACCTGAATACCTCAACCAAGAAACTGTCCTCCGAAACAAGACTCTCCCCCAGCTCAACTACCGGTTCGAACCTCAATAAAAACCGAAGTTACTTTTCCCATGTTCCTTAGCGCCTCGGACAGCGACGGCCACGATTGGACGAACCTCGGCCAGATCGGCGTCACACGGACGATTTTTTCGCGCCGAGTACGCCGAATTGTGCGCCGCTTGGGGCGCTGAAGCTTGAATTTCCCGACGAATCTTGCGATAGTTCAAGTCCTGTCTCCGCCAATCATTTAACCCCTGGATCGCACGATGCGCCTTTGTCCGCTGGCAATGCGGTTATAATGCGAGTCGTTTTTATCAATTCATGCGGAGGAGGTCACTTTGAATTTCCAACTCAGAGCAGTAATCACGCTGGGGACTTGTCTGATGGCCGCGACCATCGCTTCCGGCCAGGACGCGGGCCTGCTATTTGCTCATCGCGGCGGCTCTTACGAGTTCGAAGAAAACACCATGACGGCCTTTAAGCGGAGCTATGAAGCCGGGCTGCGTGGCTTTGAGACTGATGTTCGCATGACGCAGGATGGTGAATTTGTGTTGCTTCACGACGATCATCTCGACCGTACGTTCGATGCTCAAGGGTCAATCGAGCGCAAGACCGCTGGCGAGCTGCGCGGCGCAAAAACAAAAAAATCGGGCCAGTCTTTGCTACAGCTCAATGAGTTGCTCGAATACTTCGACGACAAGCCCGGAGTCTATCTCGAATTCGAGATGAAGACGAGTAACAAGGAACTTTATCCAGACGCGCGCCTGGATGAATACTGCCGCAAACTTTACGATACGATCCGGGCGCGTCAACCGACGGGGTCCAGTTACGTGCTCACGTCTTTCGACGAGCGGCCGCTAAAGTTCGTGAAAGCCATGGATCCCAACGCGGATCTATTACTGATCACCTCTGGGCCTTGCAACGCCGAAATTATCCAACGTGCTAAACAACTCGGTGTGAAAAGGATTGGCGTGCAAATCGAGGGCACATCCCGCAAATCCGTTCGCGAGGCGCAGAAAGCAGGGCTCCGCGTCAGTTGCTGGCCGGGCCACAACCTTCAGGATTACTTTTTAGCCGTTGGCTTGGGCGTCGATGCCATGTGCAGTGATGTCCCGGTCGCTGTACACAAGTGGAAATTGGCGCATCAATAGAGCGTGCCGCCACCGTGGCTCTCTTCGATAAATGAACGTAATTCATCGGTGAGCAACAAATTCAGGGTGTTGGCCAAGCTTGTTCTCCGCTGCTTAGAGCAATTTCCCAATTTATGTAGCCACAGAGGACACAGAGTTCACGGAAAGTCTATAGAAAGCAGGCCCTCTTTTATTAACTCTCTGTGTCCTCTGTGGCTATTTATTAAGGTGAATGGCTCTAGCACAACCTAAACCCTCAAACAATGGCTCGAACTCGGCTACCAGCCCCCTAAGGGACTAACCACATAACATGAAAGACCCAAAAGACGCCGACACGTCACGATCCGCGTAAGAAAAATATCACGCTGAAAATCACGACGAGCAACGAACGTCGTCTAGCTTTCCACCCGGCAATGAGCAAGGACTTCGCTAGCCGAAGCAACATAGCCCGCATAAAACGGCCCAAACTCGGCATACCGAGCCGACGCTTCATCGAACCGCATCTTATAGACGATCTCTTTGAGATACTCCGGGTTCGACGCCCACAGCGTCACGCCCCATTCCCAATCTTCGAGCCCAACGCCCACCGTAATCAGTTGTGACACACGTCCGGCAAACGCCATTCCGCTCCGCGCGTGCTCGATCATCAGCTTACCGCGTTCTTCCTTCGATAGCGTAAACCAATTCTCGCCGACCTTGCGTTTCTTGTTCATCGGGTAGAAGCACGTAGCCCGATACGGCGGAAAATCCGGCGTCAAACGCTGCCGATTCATTTCCACCAAACGATCCGCGTATCCTTTCACGCGTGTCTTATACTCGGCACTACTGGCATCCATCCCTTCGGCGACAAGCCGCTCGCCAAACTGTTCGGCCGTTTGCACGTACTCGCTGATTTCGGTCATCGAGACGAACGACCAGCGCGGCACGATCGCCGGCCCAAGCGCACCAGACATAATTCGCTGATGCACCCAATCAACCTTCAGCGGATCAAGATCCAGGGCCATCACACCGAAATCGGCCTTCTGCCCGCTCGTGATCGTCGTCTGCAGTCGAAGCGGCGCATCGGCACCGACCGGATCAAGTGCCGCAGCTAGATCGCGCGAACCGGCGGCGCGGGCGTCCGATGTCAATTGTGCGAGTGCCCGGCGATCGAACGAGTACCACAGATGGCTGGAGTGCCATCCACCGCCAGCCGGCTCGAGGCTGGGCGGGATCGATTCGGCGGAAGAAATGTGTGCGGGTCGTTGCATGAAAACTACCAAGGAAAGACTTCAAATCGTATGGCATAAATGTTACTGCAACCTCATACTTGCTTGAAGGGCTGAAGAAGAAAATCAGTTGACAACCGCCATTTCCAGCTCGAGTAACAGCGCTGAACTCTGCCGGTCAAATCGAACCCAGCACCACGAAGAATTGCCACGCAGACCGCCGCCAACGGCAACAACGCGGCCCAACGATAAGAAAGATGCCTTGCCTGCCGCCAGATAACGATGGCAGTTACGCCCATGAGACTTATTCCCGCGGCAGAGATTAAGAACAGATAAAGGATCGCGTTATCCAAAGGCTCTCTTTTTATGAAACTGAGCCACAATGATATTAGGTTTCGAAATGCATGCGCCCGTCTCAATCGTCCGTAACGTCGGTTTGTAGCTCGTCCCACAATTGAGTAAACGACTCACGAACAGAAGCGTCGAGCTGCTCAGCGAAGTCGCGCGGCAGTTGAAGTGTTCTGATCACATCCTGAACGTCGGCCCAATCCCTGCGGCGAGCCGATAACCTTCCAGAAATTAACTTCAGCTCCGTCCACTTTGGCAGTGAAAGTACCCGCGTCCCTTCACGCTCCACCGAAGCTTCATGCGGCACGGGGAATGCAACCGGCCCAGGCTTTCCGTCGCCAGGAAACTGTCCGCTGATAAGAAAATCGATTTTCACCCCCGTCCGCGCATCGCGAAGATTCTTGCTTGCTGCAAACGGCTTAACGTAGCCTTTCCCCTCTAAGGCCTCATGAATTTTAGCCAGTCCCTCGCGCGTCACGAGGATATCGACATCTTCCGTGAATCGACGGAAGCCATGCAAAAACATGGCCATGGAGCCTGCCACAGCATAGTCTATGCCTAATTCGTCGAGCGATTGCGTTAGCGCCTTTAGCGTTAAATGAACAGCACTACGTTCTTCAAAATGCATGCTACCCTCGAGTAAGGCCCATGATGAGTCGGCATCAAGCTTGTCCTCGTAGATGAGCATATTTAGATCTCGCGCCGGATTATGTGTAAATTGCCTGGATTAGTCCAGTGCCGCACAAAAATCGTCCACCAGTCTCATCAACACCTCTCGCGTCACCGTCGCCGCAATCGGCTGCCGCGCGCTGCTGTTTTCCTTCCGATACCGATTAAGCAAAATCTCGCCACCGCGCCGCACCAACAGCTCGTAATAGCTTCGGCCGTCATCATCGCGCTGCGGAGGATTGCTGCGAAGTTGCACCACACAGGAATCGGCATCCATCTCGATCGGCGCAATGGGCTCCATGAGATAGGTAAGGCGCGCTGCCAGAGTCTTGCCTATTCGCTCCAACCTCGGAGCATCGGCCACTGCCAGTTCGTCCGTCGTCAATCGCAACAGGTTGAACGATACCGCCAGCGAGTTCTGCTCGACAACGTCACACGTGAGCGCGCGCGGCGACTCATTCACAGCCACCACGGCCGCGCCAACGCCCGAACTTTGAAGTTCTTGCTCAAACAAATGTTGAAGTGTCATAGGTGGGCCCCTTCTTCTAGTTCCAGTGATTCTCCCTTATCCACTTGATGATCCGCTCCGTCGAAGGATAACACCGTGCGTGAGTCCTCCAGCACGGTTTCTAGGTGAACCGGTCGGTTCCATAGCTTTTGCAAATTGCGGAGTGTATCGCGAGCGTAATCGACCTGAAGCTCAACACCTGCGTACGTGTGCTCCAAATAAAGTTCGCCGCGGTTCTTGTAGTTACCGTCGCGGACAGCAATCTGCGGCCGTCCCATATTCGTCAGGCTCGCCAGCAATTGCCGCTTCACTTTCGGAAACTCTCGCGTCTCAATTTCATAGTACTCAGTACTTTCGTTGTAGCCAAATTTGAAGAGCTTCTGTTCGCGGACAAAATCGAGCGTCAGGAACTCATCGATGAATGTGAGATCGTTATGGATCCGGCGCACCTCAAAAATCTTTTCGCGTCCCAACCCCGCGTCTGTACTCCAGTCGCGGCGAGCGCGGTAGTCATCGCACTCCTCATACTCTTTTCCGAAGGCGCCTCGATTCCATCGATCTTCAATGTCTCGAAATAGCTCAATTCCCAGCTTGTAAGGGTTCAATTGCGTCGGCGAGCTAGCCAGCGTCCCACTATGGTGGTCGCAATAGTTGACCACGTCCGCCGCGGTCAAACCTTGCCGTGTCATGATCGTCGAGTGCCAATAACTGGCCCACCCCTCGTTCATGATCTTGGTCTGCCCCTGCGGAGCAAAGTAATAGGCCTCGTCCCGCACAATCGATAGCACATCTGCCTGCCAGCTATTGAGCGGGGCATGTTCGAGCAAGAACAGCAGCACATCCCGTTCGGGCCTCTCGGGAAAAGGCTTCGGCTCTCGCCGCTTATCATCTGCTTCCCTCGCGGCCGCTGCCAGCTTGTCGCGCGGGTTGATAAACGAGTCCATATACGACTTCGCGCGGAACCGACCCGGGCTCTGCGTGTTCGCCTGCTCCTGTTCGCCAAAATCATAGCGGCTCCGCTCCTCTCGCCGTCGGATAAATGGCGAGTGAATATCAATCTGATCCTCCAGGCTCAAGCACGCATCAATAAACTCCTCCACAACCTCGACACCGACCTCATCCATGTACCGCCGCACGCGATTGCCATGATTGGCCATCTCGTCCATCATCTTACGGCTAGTCTTACTGAACCAAAAGTTATTCTTGAAGAAGTCGCAATGGCCATACACATGGGCCATCACCAGCTTCTGGTCCGTCGCCGCGTTATTCTTCATCAAATACGCGTAGCACGGGTTGTTATTGATCACCATCTCATAAATCTTCTGCAGACCGTGGTGATACCCTTTGCTCAGCCGCTCATACTCCATCCCAAACCGCCAATGCGGATAACGGACCGGAAAGCCCCCCTTCGCCGCAATCGCGTTAAGCTGGTCGGCATTGATGTACTCGAAAATCGTCGGAAAGAAATCCAGACCATGACCGCGCGCATACTCTTCAACCTCCCGCTGCATCGCGACGAGCTCAGGCGGCAAATTGGAAGTTTCAACCGTTGCCATATTCATTTTGCGTAGGACAGACAATTCTGTCCGTCGCCAATTGGGGTTCGATGGGCAGGATTGTCCGTCCTACGATCTTATGCAGCCGCCTCCACCTGAAAACGAGTGGCCGCCAATGCCCGAATCACGTCATACAACCGTGGCAATTCATTCGTCATCTGCCGTCGCGCAAGACGAATGGCGTCCGCGTTGTCCCGAGCCTTCACGCGCACTTCCCAATGCCCCACACGAACCAAAAACACCTCTACTGGATCACGATCCGCACTCATCTCTTTTCCCTTCGATCTGTTGCACGCCTCTACTGTTCTTCCATCAATGAATCTAAAATCTCTCGCCACTCGCTCCTAACTCCTCGCCCCTCCCCTTCACCGCCCTTTCCCCAAAAACGTTCTGATCGATTCATAAATCGCCTCCTTGTCCTCAATCTCCGAAACCACCAGCGCTTCATGCTGCTCGCCAAATCGCCCCTGCAAATGCCCCAAAAACTCGCCGCTGCCGTATGGGCTCTCCACCTGCCCATAGCAAAACAAATTCACGATCGGCAGCAGCTTCTCGCCCAGAATTCGAAACGACTCTTCGTTGTCCTCTCCCCAATTGTCCCCATCCGAAAACTGGAAGCAGTACAAGTTCCACTCCGACGGCGGAAACTCCTCCTCGATCAACTTGGCGCAAGCCTTGTACGCCGAGCTGATCCGCGTCCCGCCGCTCTCTCGCGTGTGATAGAACGTGTGCTCGTCCACTTCCTTCGCCACCGCGTCGTGAATAATGTATCGCGTTTCAATTCCGCCGTACTGGCTGGATAGCCAGGTATCGATCCAAAAGGCCTCGGTCCGCACAATCTCTTTCTGCTCGTCCGTCATCGAGCCCGACACATCCATCATGTAGATCACGGCCGCGTTGACCTGCGGATGCTCGACCGTGTTCCAAGATCGGTACTGCTTGTCCGCCTTGATCGGAACGACCCGTGGCTCATCCGGCTCATAAACACCGGTCGAAATCTGCCGTTTGAGCGCCTTGAGATAAGTTCGCTTAAAGTGCCGGAGCGATTCAGGCCCCGTCTGGCGAATACTATTGTATTTGGCCTTTTCCTGAACAATCGAAGCCTGCCCGCGCGGCTCGATTCGCGGCAGTTCCAGCTCATCACCCAAGATCGCGGCGAGTTCCTCAAGCGAAATGTCCACCTCCAGCAAGTGGCCACTCCCCGGATCACTTCCCGCCGGCCCTTGGCCGTTTTGCGGATCGCCGCCTTTGCCAATCGCTTGGCCCTCTTCGCCCTCCCCCTGTCCGACGCCCCCTGCCCCGTTGTCGCCAAATCGAAAATGCGGCACATCCAACGACGGCACCGGGATACTGACCAAATCGCGACCCTTGCGGCCGATCATCTCGCCGTGCGTAATATACTTCCGCAAGTTTTGCCGGATCCGCCCGCGGACGATCTGTCGAAAACGGCGCTGATCTCGCTCGATTTTCATGATCATAAGCTGTAGGTCAGGCTTCAGCCTGACGCCCATCTTCTTGGCTCACCCATGTCAGGCTAAAGCCCGACCTACTTATGCCCCTGCGTATCTCCTCGTGCAAAAATACTCGCCACGTAATTCAAAACATCCGTCGCACTCTCATCATCGTATCCATAGTCGCGAATCAGCCGCCCCTTCACCACGTCGATCTTCTGCTGCGTCTCCGCATCGACCACGTTCGATACCAGGCTCGTCAGCTTGATCGAGTCCTTCTGATCCTCGAACAACTTCAGCTCGAGCGCTTTGTACAACCGCTCATTCGTTTTGTAATCGAACGTCTTGCCATCAATCGACAACGCGCCGATGTAATTCATGATCTCGCGCCGGAAATCGTCCTTCCGGCTATCCGGAATATCGATCTTCTCCTCGATCGACCGCATCAACCGCTCATCCGGCTCCTCGCTCTTGCCAGTAAAGCGATTCTTCACCTTCTCCTTTTGCGTGTAAGCTTTCACATTGTCGATATAATTGCCGCACAGCCGCTTGAGCGCGTCCTCATCCGCGGCAATCGCCCGCTGGACCTCGTTCTTAACAATGTTCTCATACTCTTCCTTAACCACGCCTAATAGATCGCGAAACTCCTGCTTCACTTCTTCATTCGTGATCAAGCTATGATGCTTGAGCCCGGACTCGAGCTCGTTGAGCACCATGAACGGATTGATGCTCTTCGCCTCCGGGTGAGCCACCAGCGCGTTCGAGATTTTGTCCTGCACATACCGCGGCGAAATCCCGATCATGCCTTCCTGCGTGGCATGCTCCTGCAATTCCTTGATGTTCTCCTCTGTAAAGCCCGGCAGCGTCTTGCCGTTGTACAACTTGAGCTTCTGCAGCCGCGTCAATCCGGCGTGCTTCGGCTCTTCCAGCCGGGTCAGCACGGCCCACATCGCCGCCATTTCGATCGTATGCGGCGCAATATGCTTGCCCCGCACCGTTTGCTTGTTGTAATCCTTCTCGTAAATCTTCACTTCATCATTGAGCTTCGTCACATACGGCACATCGATCTTCACCGTCCGATCGCGCAGTGCCTCCATGAACTCATTGTTCTGCAACCGCCGGTACTCAGGCTCGTTCGTATGACCGATAATCACCTCGTCGATATCCGTCTGGGCAAATTTCTTCGGCTTGATCCGATGCTCCTGGCTCGCCCCTAACAAGTCATAGAGAAATGCCACGTCGAGCTTCAGCACCTCGACAAACTCAATAATCCCACGATTCGAGATATTGAACTCGCCGTCGAAGTTGAACGCCCGCGGATCGCTGTCGCTGCCGTACTCCGCGATCTTGCGGTAATTGATGTCGCCCGTCAGCTCGGTCGCGTCCTGGTTCTTCTCGTCCTTCGGCTGGAACGTGCCAATCCCCACGCGGTCCTTTTCGCTCAGCAAGACACGCTTCACGCGCACATCCTGCACCACGCGGCTCCAATCACCATCGTACTTTTTCAGCCGCTGGTAATACATGAACCGGCAGAACGGATCGAGCTCGCCGTCAATGTGAATCAGTGAATGATCCCGATCGCGTCCCTTGTTCAACTCTGCTTCCACATCGGGGCGAAACCGTTGCGGAAACAGGTGGAGCGGCTCCTCGTTCATCGGGCACCAATGAATGGCGTCCATATCCTCGGGATTTTCCTCATCCACCCACCCCAGCGTGTACAGCGCGCCTTCATCTGTTGCCGAGTAGCGCTCGATCCCTTTCTTAAGCAGCCGCGCAATCGTGCTCTTGCTGCTTCCCACAGGCCCATGCAACAGCAGCACACGCCGCTCGATTCCATAACCGGCCGCCGCGCTCTTGAGAGCGTTCACCAGATGATGCAACGCCGTATCGAGACCAAAAACCGCATCCCGGCCGTCGCTGTCCGGATCGTTGAAGAAACGATAGTGCGTATGCTTCTCGCGCCCCGCCTCGGTCACATCCACGCCGTACGACAAGATCATATCGTACAAGCGTTGATACGCCGTCCGCGTCACCTCGGGGTGCTCGCGCACGATGTCGAGGTACTCCGCGAACGTTCCCACCCAATTCTTTCGGCGGAATTGCTCGCAATCCTGCCGCTGGGCTATCAGGCTGATAATGTCCCGTCCATCGCTCATCTTATTCTCTCCTTCGAGCGACTCCGATCTCGCCGGACGCGTGATCAGTCGTACCGCATTTGCACGGCACACTTCGGACCATGTTGTAGGGATGAGTGGATTCCTTTCCGCGTTCATTCCTCCGGCTGGCGATCGGGTCGCCAAGTTTCAGTCAACAAATCTTCAAGCAACTCTCATGCCTCACTCTCAGTATGTACACGCTGTCAAGATTTGGTTCGCGGCAGTCCGCGCGAAACCAATTGCAAAGCGCCGGCAGCATACGCGATGCGCGCCATATCAATAGACTCATAGCCGCGCGTACCGCAGCGATCACTTTCAGATGTCGTCGTGGACGAAATCGGTGCCCCTCGACTCGATAAGAAGTTAAGCCGCGATGCGCACAACCGGCCAAACGTTGAGATGACTTTCCAACGCGTGCCTGCTTGCACACAGTTAGAGAG
>CAZGMU010000111.1:0-12043 GCA_964526975.1 uncultured Planctomycetaceae bacterium | reverse complement strand
GGTTCGATCAACCGTGCTTTCCTTTGCCTATCCTCTTTTTCAGAAGGATAAGAATTCTAAAACACGTTCTTAAATGCTACCCTTTCAATATCGCTTCGAGCCGCGAGAAGAATTGGCCGCGGCTGACCACCAGGTCGCACCCTGCTGCTCGAGCTGCGGCCAGGCGTTCTTCGTGGACATGGGGCCCGAAGGCGATGACGCGTGTTTGGCCGTTGTTTTGGCCTTTCAGCGTGTTCATTAACGCAACCACGTCGAGCGACGGCATCGAAAGATCGACAACCAGCGTGGTGGCGTCATCACTGGTGCAGTATTCGACGGCTTGTGCTTCGCTGAATGCGCCGTGGAAGGCTTGACTCAACCGCAAGGCGGCGCCTTCGACTCTGGAACGAACGGCCAGATCGCCGGAAAGCAGAATGATGGGCATGGGGGGTAGATGGGGTTGAGTTCGGTGGCGGAAGGTGCGGCAAAGAACAAATGCCGTTTAGCGTCGGCCGCCAGGCCGAATCTCCCACCAACCGCCCCCGGCGAGAACGCATAAAAGTAGCTTGCTTTAGATCGCGCCTTTGCCTCGGTAGCCATCGCTGATCTGGATGGCCTCTTCCATCGGCACAACGAAGATTTTCCCGTCGCCGATGTGGCCCTCGGCGCTCGTGCGAGCAACTTCCTCCAAGCATTGGACGGTGCGATCAACGAAGTCGTCGTTCACGGCAATTTCCAGGGCAACTTTTCGCAGCAGGTTGGTTTTGTATTCGTGGCCACGGTAGGTTTCCAGTTGTCCCCGCTGGCGGGCATAGCCCATGGCATCACCGACCGTCATTCGCGTCACATCGAGTCGCGACAGCGCCTGTTGCACCGCATCGAGTTTGGTCGGTTGAATCACCGCAATAATCATTTTCATGGTAAACGCGCCTGATACCGCGACATCTTTCGGATCCTCCGCAGACTGGGGCGGTAGCTGAATTCTAATCAAAACCTACTTATGCTGACAGGCTTTTGCGGTCGCACTATAATTGAGGTAACTACCCCTTTTGTCCTGCCAGGAGGGACCCGTCGATGTCGCCGAACCTTGATAGCCTGACAACCCAAATATTAGCGCTACCATTGGATGATCGCGTGAAGCTCGCGCACCGTCTCTGGATAAGCTTAGACGGACAGATTGATGAAGATGAGGAGCTTTTTGCTGAAATCGAACGTCGTGACAAGGAAATCTCACAAGGAACAGCAAAAACCTACACGCATGACGAAGTCATGCGCGACGCTCGAAAGCTTCTGGGGCAGTGAATCTTCAATATCATGGACTGGCGCGTGGTGAAATCCTTGCGATAGTTGAGTACTACGCCGGCATTCGGACAGAACTTGCTGCTGATTTTCTGACCGAGCTTGCGGTTGGAATCGATGCGATTCTGGCAACGCCAACCCTATTCGAATAAGTGCGATCAGGAATCCATCGCTACATACTGGAGCGTTTTCCGTACGGAATTTATTATCGCATTCTCAATGGCGAATCCGTCCGCATCATCATCATCGTGCGGCACCACAACCGACACCCTGGCTTTGGAATGCGACGCAAATAAGCCTTAGGGATCTCAAAAACAACTTCGGCAGATAGGATTCACCACGGAGACACGGAGGGCACAGAGAAGACAGAAATAGAGGCAGAAGAACACGAATCCCCACGAATCCATCAGAATCAAGTATGAGGCAGAAATAGCCTCTTCTTTGATCATTGATAATTGATATTGGCGAGGATTAGTGAAGATTAGTGTTCCTAATGTCCTCCTGGACCTCTTCTCTGTGCTCTCCGTGTCTCCGTGGTTATTCCGAAAATCGGAAAGTTATTCTTAAGTCGTTCCTTACCCGAAGTCTAAATCGATTCCGACGCTACGGCGATGTGAACATCTTGGCATCAACCACCTTGGCAATTCGAGCGGATGTCTCTTGCAGGTGGTCCTGCGTGTAATTGTCCAGCTTGGCCTGGCCATTCAGCATCGAGTCGATGCGTTTCTTGAGCTTGTTGAGCTGCGAGTAGGCCACCGTCTGGCAATCTTCAGGGGCGCCAGTTTCTCCGAGCGCTAGCCGCGACAACCGTTGCAGATAGGCACGCTGCAAGTTGCGGCGGATACTTGAGATTGCCGGCTTGCGGTTAGTGAACTCGCCTTCTTTCACGGTATCGACCTCTGAATAGATCGCCTTCGTGAGTCGCTCGATCAACTCGGCGGTGGTGAGAGCATCGGCATCGGCGGCAATTTTCAACTCGCTATCGTGGAGACGCGAAAGCGTAAGCGACGACATCAAACGGCTGACGATCCGGTCTTGCCACATTAGGATCACATCGTGGGCCGGGTAATCGCCGCGATCGACGACTTGCGTTCCCCAGTGATCCCAGTGGGAGGCGGCGAGCTGACCGTAAAGCTCGGGCGGGAAGTTGAACGGCTTGTCGCTAAACACTTGCTCTTCGAGGAGCGAGAGTGCTTCACGCTGACGAGCCGCGGGAACTACTTCGAGCGGCTTGGCCGCCTTGGCGTCGCCCTTGTGGCTGCGGCTGACATACAAGCCACCCACATAACGAGAAGCGGAGAACATCGCCTCGCCATGGCGAGCGAGCAAGATGCTGAACGCCCGGCGTGCCCGTTGGAAGCCGTCACCTTCTTTCGTCATGTCTTCGACGACACGCGGCAAACTTTCGGATACGAGCTTGGCCTGGTTCTTCGCGTAGTCGACCAAGTCGTTGCTCATATCGAACCGAACACTGTGTGGGTCTGGATCGATACCGCGGGCATCTTCATCCGAAGCGAAGCCCAGGCCGGGTTCACCGCTACGGGCGGCGATTTTCTTGAGCTCGGCTCGCTCGGCGTCTGGTGAGCCACCTTTCAAAACTTTGTAGCCGTATTCAATGGCCCACATGTCGTAAGGGCCGATGGTCGTCGAATAGAAATCACCCTGCTTCGCGCCTTCCGGCATGATGTTCACAGGGTTGTAATCCATGACCGAAGCACCGAGGCCGGTGTCCTTGGTCTTCTCGGGGTCGTTCAATTCGGCCAGCGAGTAGAGCGTGCTGGCCTTGAAATTGTGGGCAAGGCCCAACGTGTGCCCCACTTCGTGCATGGCCACTTCTTTGAGGCCTTGCATGATGAGCTTTTCCATTTCGGCGTCGCTGCGTTTGCGGGTGGCCATGACCGCCGACCCGAGCGCAAACTGGCGCGACATGCCGTTGAGCATGTTGCACGAGCAGCGGGCGCTATGCGAATCCTGCATGTAAGCCGGCATCCGTCGCAATTCGTCTTTGTACTCTTTCAAGTCGATCGGGCCGCCAGTAAGCAGCGCGACCGCCGAAGGAGTAAACGTTTCGTATTCCTGCTTCCAGAACTGAAGGAAGTCGGCGTCGAAGATGATATCGGCATCGAGAATCTGACCAGTGGTCGGGTTCACGCGCGAGGGGCCCATGGCGAAGCCAGCGCCAGAGGTGATCCATTGGAACGTGTTGTAACGGATATCGCCTGGCTCCCAGGTTGCATCGTCGGGCTGCTGACGAACTTCGATGGCGTCGTAGAAGCCGGCTTTGGCAAAGGCCTTGTTCCATTCGAGGATGCCGTCCCGGATCGGCTTGCGATATTTGAACGGAATCGTCTTATCGAGCCAGAAGATGATCGCCTCTTTCGGAGTCGACATTTCGGCGCCAGGATCAGCCTTTTCGAGATTCCAGCGATTGATGTAGCGAACAAACCGATCGTCGTCGGTTTCTTTCTTCGAGAAATCCTTGAGGGCGGTGAGGAAGTAGCCAACGCGATCGTCTGCTACGCGTGGCTTGTATGAGGTCACCGGAAGTTCGCTGATCGAATAGTGAATGTTGACCGTGATGCCGCGCGAATCGGGAACCGATTCGATATTGCTCATTCCGCTCGAAGCGTACGTAGCGGCAACGGTCAGCTCGACATTTTTCGGATGGGGTTCGATTTCGGCCCAGGTCGATTTGCCTGGAGAAAAGCCGAAGCCGGGCATCACCAGGCCGATCTGCGGCAGGTCGCTCATGAAGACCGGAGTGAGATCGACGATGAACCCGCCCTGTGGCGAGACAGTGCGAATCGGCAAGCTGAACAACACGCTATCGGTATAGGCAACTTTGACCGCCCGCTCGGTAGGGCTGCCGCGCTCGGCAGTGAACCGCACATTACGACGAACAAGCTGAATCGATTCGCCCGCCTTACGGAACTGCCAGACGGCATCATCACCAAAGCCCCAGCTAAAGCCGCCCAACAGCGGCGCTTGGCCGATGCCGCGGGCGATCGTCATAAGCGTGATGTAGTCGCGATCGAGTTGGCGTGACCCGATCTCGGCAAAAAGCTGATCATCTTTGCGATAGAGATTGATGAGGCCTTCGAGCTTCGTGGCATCCTTCATCAATTCGGCAAACGGCGGATGCTTCGGCTTTGGCCGGTCGTTCTCGCTGGCAGGCTTGCTCGTGCTCTTCGCGGAGCTGTCTTCGTCTTTCTTAGCGCCGCCGCCCGAATCGGAATTGGCGGTTCCCTTGGCTCCCTCTGTCTTGGCGTCTTTGGAGTCGGACTTACCGTCCGCTTCGGCGGCCTTTAACGCCGATTCCGAATCTTCCGCTCGTGCGGTCGGCTGCGTCTGCGCAATGACCAACTGCAGAGTGAGCAGGGAGGCAAGAGCGGGAACCATCAAACGGGTGTGAAAACGCATGTTAAATACCTTGCAGACGTAAACTTGCAGCCGTGAAGAGACAGGAAAGCTGGTTGGAACGAGAGCCCATGGGTGTAGAATAACCCACGCGAATATACTCTATATTTTGCGCGTCTTGTGCCCTAAAAATCCATCTCACCGGCCAAGTCGGCCAGTAGGCTTGTGATTTTCCTACGCGACATCCATACAATCGTTCGCCAATACCCGGCGAATTTCCAGTGCGACCGGGCCGAACCGCTCGGCGCGGCCGGTGGAATGAGCGGTGCGCAATTCTGGCAACTGGACGCTCCGGCTGGAAAGCTGGTGCTTCGGCGCTGGCCGGAGGAGCACCCGCCGGCCGACCAGTTGCGGTTTATCCACGAGGCGCTGTTTCATGCAGCGTCGCGGGGAATATCGTTCGTGCCGACGCCAATCCTCACGACGACCGGCCGGTCGTTTATCCCCTTCGAAGGACACCTCTGGGAGCTTATGCCCTGGATGCCGGGGGTAGCCGATTACGAGGCTTTTCCCAGCAATCGCAAACTGACCGCCGCGATGACGGCGCTGGCCCGATTTCATGTCGCGGTGGCCGGCTATCCAGCGGTGGCTTTGCCGCAGGTGTCGGGAGCGGCGCCCGCGGTAACCCGCCGCCTGTCGCGATTACGTGAACTGGCCCATCGAGGAACAGCCGATTTGGCCCAGGCAACAACAGGCAGTGCCTGGCCAGACCTGGCCCCCATGGCTCACCAGTTTTTGACGCTGCTTCCTACGCTGCTGCCACGCGTGATCGATCGGCTCGCGCCGTTGTCGAACGCCATGCTTCCAGTGCAGCCCTGCATTCGCGACATTTGGCACGATCATGTGTTGTTCACCGGCGATGAGGTGACGGGAATCATCGACTTCGGAGCCATGAATACCGATACGCCAGCAACCGACGTGGCCCGGCTGCTTGGCAGCCTGGTCGGTGATGACGAACAGGGCTGGCAAATCGGCTTGGCCGCTTATACGAAAGTGCGGCCGCTGATCGCCCTTGAAAGACAGGCCGTCCTGGCAATCGATGCCAGCAGCACCATCCTGGCCGGACACAACTGGCTGAGGTGGATCTATGTCGAAAGGCGGCGGTTTGAGAACCACTCACGGATCGTCGAACGGTTCGGCGCACTCCTGCAAAGGGCTCAGCGAATTGCCGTAAATTAAAAACTAACTCAGCTTCGCAAAGACATTGCCAAATCCCCAAGAACGGCTGCAACTAGCGTATTTCCATACATTGCTCCACGAAATAGAGCCCGTTTTTTCTCCTCCTGACGTCATTTTTTCTTGACCAGACAATCCCCCCCAATTAACTTAAGGGGCGGCTGGAATTTCACGGCGGATGTCAGGTTCAATTCAACACGTATTTTCAACCAGGAGTGTCTAATGAATTTAACAAGCGACTTGCAACCGCACCGCCGAGGGCAGATGCTCTCTCACCATCCAACTTTTCGTTTCCGCCAATTGTTCAGCCTGGCAGCCCTGCTTACAGTTGCGGCTCTCCGTTCAACTGTTACCCACGCAGCGGACATCTACTCCGAAAATTTCGACGACGGCAACGCCGCAACGCGATGGACGACTGTCACTAGCGGACCGGTCACTTCTTCCGACTTCGCGTTCGACTATTCGAGTGTGCTCGGCTTCGACGGCAATCCGATTGGCGTTCCACAGGCTGGTCAGACCACATCCACGGGCTTGAAGCTTTCAGCGAATGTCGGCATTACGCCTGGATCTGGGACTATTGCGGGCATTAACGCTTATGCCAACGGTCTGAACCTCACAGGGTCGGCCATAATGACGTTCGATATGTATGCCCATTTCAACGACAATGGCTTTGGAAGCACGACCTATGGCACTTACGGGTTCTATCATTCCACGACAACCGGTACTTTCAACTCCCTCGGACCAGTCGCAACAAGTGGATACTGGTTTACGAACTCTTCAGATAACGGCACGGGGACTGCAATGCGCGCGCTGGAAGCAGGAACGCAAGACAATACTGCGAGTCGCTACTTGGATGGATCGCAAAACCCAGGAGCTCTAACAAGCACCACGTACCAAAGCTTGTTCCCCGACCTGGATGGCGCAGGCGGCTTTTCGATTGGGGGCTATGTCCTCAACCGGTGGGTCAACGTGCGTTTGACGCGGGACATGTCGACGGGACTCGTCCGGTGGGAAATGAAAAACCCAGCCGATACCGCGTATAAGGAGATTTACTCAGTCACCGACGCGACCCAGACGCAGAACAGTGGCACGATCACGCTCGGAATGACCGATCCGTTTGCGTCCTTGTCGGGCGAAAACACGTACTTCTTGTACGACAACGTGCTGATCACTGATATTCCAGAACCGGCGACCTTGTCGCTGCTGGGAATCGCCTTCGGTTCGCTCTTGATCCGCCGATGCCGCAGACTCGCATAGCCGGAATCAAGCGACCCCTCATG
Source organism: uncultured Planctomycetaceae bacterium (assembly GCA_964526975.1). Taxonomy (GTDB): domain Bacteria; phylum Planctomycetota; class Planctomycetia; order Pirellulales; family Lacipirellulaceae; genus JABDGM01. The sequence continues at coordinate 4,892 of CAZGMU010000111.1, read as the reverse complement.
CTCTTTCACTCGCGCCTGGCGGCAGTGAGATAACTCGCTGCCGCCATTGCAGTGGCAAGGGGCTCTGTGACGTTTTACGTTCCGCGGTAGATCAAAGGACAAACCCAGTTTAGCGTCGGCCGCCAGGCCGAATCTCCCACCAACACAGTCCCCTGCAAGAACGAATAAAAACAATTTGCTCTAGAGCCGAAAACGCGCCTCCATACCTACTTCCGAGCAAATCCCCTGCTCTCTAGCGATCCAGCGCTACCAATGGTGTGGCTCGATCTCCGCGTTTGATAACCAGTTCGTTTCAGGGTTGACGTTGTGATCGTGATGCAACGTACCGTTTGAGTTGCGCTCCTGGGGTGATTCCCACCAATACTCGATCTCTAGCGCCGCGGGCGGCGGGGGGGGAATGAATTCCTCGACGACGACTTCGGGCTTGGGTGGCACCTCGATCACCGGTCGTTTGACCTTCTTCTTGACGACCACCACGGGCTCGGGCACAACCGCAACGGGCTCTGGTTCCGGAGCCGGTGCTGGCTCGGGCTGTTCGGCCACGGCGACCACCGGTTCTGGTTCGGGCTCGGGAACTGGCTCGGGCACCGGTTCCTCGATGGTTTCCTCGACCACTCCACCGTTGCGAACGGGAATACGCCGGCAATCGACTTTGATCTCCTGGAACATCCGCCAAACATGCTCGTGGCAGGTGAATACCAGCAACTGGTGCCCTTGCTTGGCGAATTCGCGTAGCACGGCGCAAGCGGTGCGAGTGCGACCGGCATCGTAGTTAACGAACACATCGTCGAGGATCATCGGCAGATGAATGCCACGGCGGGCATAGGCAGACACGAGTGCCAGGCGCAAGCTGACGAACAGTTGCTCGCGCGTGCCGCGGCTGAGCACTTGCACGGGAAGCGACTGGCCATCGGCGTTATCGACGAACAGGATGTCGTGAGCGAGCGGCGTCCAGATTCGCGTGTACTTGCCGCTCGTAAGCTGCTTCATATACTCCGAGGCTTCGCGGAGCGTTTCCGGTTGCCTGTTTTGCTCGTATTCGGCGCGGATCTTTTCCAGGAACGAGCTTACCGCGGCCCGTTCTCGCCAAGCACCGATGGCCTTCTGGATTTGCTGCTCGACAACGTCCAGTTCGATCTGCTTAATCGCTAGCGATTGATCGGCCGCCGCGGTGCGTTGCTGCTCGACCATGGCGCCACGGCGTTGGAGAGCGTCTTTCAGGCCACGATCCAGTTCCTCGGATTGAGTCGACAAGGTCTCCCAATCGTGCTCCAGCCTGCCGATCTGGTCTTCGGCCAATAGCGGAGCAAAATCGGCTTCGGTGCCATGCTTGCCGATTGCGGCCGCGATCTCGCGAGTAACGGCAGCCCGTTTATTTCGCAAATCGAAGGCTTCGTCCAGCTTGGCGGCCAATTGGCGCAACTCCTGCTCGTCGGCCACACCGCAGGACTGGAACAGCGCTTCGCGCCGGCGGCGGTAGCCCATGGCAGACTGCCCATGGTTGATCGATTCGATCCGCAGGGCTTTGCCTCGCTTGCGAATTTCGATCCGCTGCTCCACACGTTGCCGGTGCCGCTCCAGCTCGATGCGCAAGTGATCCAACTGCTCCAGCGGCGTGGCCTTCTCGCGGCGGAGCATGGTTTCATCGGCCAGCATGGTAATGCGCTGTGAAACCAGAGAATATTCGCGCTCGCGGCGCTGCTGGTCATCGCGGCGGTTTTCGATTTTGGCCTCTAGCTCGGCCAGCAATTCGCTTCGGCTGGCCATGGTGGCCAGATTGGCTGGCGTAACGCTGTCCGGTAGCCCCAAGGCCTTGAGCCGTGATTTCCAGTTCGATACGGCCGCGGTGTGCTTTTCCACGGCCAGCTTGTGACGCTTCTCGGCGGAGTTGATCTCCTGGGCAACTTCTTGAAGCTGACTTTCCACGGGAATGATCCGTTCCAGCTCAGCCAGGTGGCGCTCGGCTTGCGACAAGCGAATTGCGGCCGAGCCGCCGTGCATGGATAGCTCCTGGTCGAGCGCTTCTTGCTCCTCTTGAGCATCGTCCAGATCAGCGAGGGCTTTTTCGATTTCGTACTGGCAGGCATCGAACCGATCGTAGGCCGACGATTCCGCCAAGAACTTTACGAGAAACGACACGGTTGAGCCGCCGATGCCAGCTAACGCAAACCAACCGCCGTATCTACCAAACACGCTCACGGGCAAGAACCACCAGGCGGCCAGGGCAACCACGCCCAACACGAAGCAGGAGCCCAGAAACATGAACAGCTCGAGCGAAATCACCTGGTCGTCGACCAGATCGTGTACCTGCGCTTGGAGCTCTTCGACCTGATTTTGAGCCGATTCGATTTTTTGCTCCAGCAGTTGCCGGCGGCGGAGCCTCGCCACCAAATCGCCGGCCGCTTGAATGCTTTTCGGCAGCCCCTGCTTTTCTCCGTTCGTCAGCGCCGATTCGATCTGCGAGGTGTACTCATCGCGCCCGCTGCGGTGAACCTCAAGCTCGTGCTTAGTCGTTTCAACCATCTGCTCGGTGGCTTCGATCGCGCGGATTTGGGGAGCAAGTTGTTGAACGACGTCGGACGTAATGCGGGGAGGAATCTTGCCGGCGCCAGTCCATTCGTGGCTGAGTCGTTCGTTCTCGCTCCCCAGCCGGGCTTCGAGTTGCTTGACCTCGTCGGCCAACTCATTGGAGAGGCGCTGGACAGCCTGGAGCCAATCCTGCTGCTCAAGGAGTGCCTCAACACGCTGGCCGTTGCGAACCAATACATCGTTGATGCCCAGGCGTTTGGATTCCTCGTGAAGCTGACGGCGCTGGCCCTTGAGGATATCCCGCTGCCGCTCGTGATCTTCGATCCGGCTGTTGAAATCGTCGAGCGCGGCAATCGTGCCTTCTTCGAGCGGACGCAGGTTGGCAAACCGCTCCAATTGGTCGTCGATCTTTGTCCGCTTGATCCACAGCGGCTTGATGCTGATGGCGACTTCCAGCCGACGGGCACGGGCAGCAATCGCTTTCGCCTCAGCCTGACGGGCGTCTACTTCCTCGGCAAGTTCGCGGAGCTTCACAGCCGACTGAGCCCAACGCCGGCCCTTAGCAACCAGTTCGTCCAACTCGCCGGTAAGCTGTTCGCGGCGCGAGACCAGCGTGCGCAGCTCGGATTTTTCTTCCCAAGAATTGAGCAGCCGCAGGCGCGTGCCTTCGAGCATGTGGATCACGTCGTACAGCGAGATGCGATCCAGGCCGGATGTCAGGCGATAGAGCCATTGCGCGGCGGCCGTATCGCTCAGCGAGCCGAGTTCTTGTACCTCGCGCAGACCGACCGCGAAGATATTGAGGTAGGTCGGCTCATCGACATGCTCGAGCGACTCGCGCAGCAGACGATCGCCCTGCTCCTCGCCGTCGGCGGTGATGATCGTGACTTTACCGACGTCGGTGGGACCGCGATCGGCGTAACGATTGATCGTCAGCGGACCGTTGTCGGTATCGACCTTGAGCCAGCCGCCCGGTCGCCCGCCATTCACCGGCGGCATGTAGCGCTCGCGGCGAGTCGGCGTCACGCCGTACAGAATCGACCGCATGAACTGCATCAACGTCGACTTACCCGCTTCGTTCGGTCCGTAAAAGACCGTAAGCTCGGACGATAACCCGCGCAGCGTGAGATCCTTCCACACGCCGAAGCCGTCGATTTTCAGGTCGGTAATTTTCATGGCAACTCGAAACCAATGTGGCAGACAGTGCCCACCTTATTCACTCGCACGGAGATCGCCTTCTTCCAAAGGCAACGTCAGCAGGTCGACTCCCAATTTCGACGCTCGGCAAAGCAGCTCGACCCGCTCTGCGGTTCCCACGGTGGCGACGCTCTCCAAAAACTCGTCCCGCACGTTGTCCGGCAAAAAATGCTGCAAATCGAACGAAGATTCGTGCGTCTCAAAGTCGCGCACTACACGCAGAAAGTCTCCGAGACACGTTTCCTGGTCGTACCACTCCGCCGGCACACTCAATGGCGATTCGCAGGTGATCGATGCGCTCCACAAGTAGGGCGGCCGTTCACCGAACTTGCGACGCAGATCGACCAGCAGTTCGTCGGCCAGGCTGTTGGGCCGCAATCGGTTCACCAGTGCCCCCGTGCCGCGGATATTCCAACGCACCAATAAATCGATGCCTGGGTGCTGAGCTTGGAGCTTCTCCAGCCGCTCAACCATTCGATCGCGGAGTTGCTCTTCCTTGGTCGTCGCCGTGACTTCCATCGATTGTTCGATCCAGCGAACCGTGTCGGTGGCGACGAACTTGGTTTTCGCTTTGAATGTATCGTCCACGGTTACGACTGTGCATCCATGCGGCCCGACTTCGCTGGGGCCACGTCCTTGCGGAGTGCCGCAATAGTGGGCGACACCTGGTTCCATGTCGACGGTCTGCTGCTGGTGGCGGCCTCCCAAAGCCATGTAGTGGACTCGATCACCTTCGTGGCCGGCCGAATCGCTTGTTCCGTGCGCGACGCCGATCGTGAACAACCCATGCGCGTCGCGATGAAACCCTTTGCAATCAATCGCGCCATCTTCGCGGCAACTTGTGCCTTGCACGCGCGCGATCGTTTCACCGCCGCGCGTCAAATCAAACGACTCGACGCGCCCCACGGGAAACACATGCACATTCTTCGGCAGCGAAACGCTGCGCGGCCAGGTGTCTGGCCCGTCGACCATGCCGCCAGCCCAGTAGATGGGAATGTTGCGCTCGCCCAGTCGCGCGAATTGATCCAGCAGCAACACGATGGCTGGTGGCCCCGCATGATCCACGTGCAACACATCGCCAGCAAGAACGACGGCATCCACGTCCTCCGCCAGCGCGGTTTCGAATACTTGCTCCACGGCATGGTACGGCGCTTCGATCAATAGTT
>CAZGMU010000110.1:8503-12115 GCA_964526975.1 uncultured Planctomycetaceae bacterium | reverse complement strand
TCTTCGTTGTAGGTTTGGTTGCGAACGAGGCCGGTCATTTCGAGGTAGTCGCCGCGGTCGGTTTTGCTCGTGGTGGTCCATTCGGTGTCGCCGGCGGTGTCGTAGGTTCGGCCGAGAAGGACTTCGACGGCTGGTAGGGCCAACTTGCGGAATGCTTCGGGGGAGGAGACCGCCTCGCGGAGTTGTTTGTCGGCATCCTCGGTAAACCAACGGAGGAGCGCCCGCTCGAAATCGGGATCGGCGGCCTTTGGGGCGGGATGGTCTTTATCCCAGACCGTTAGCTGATCGCGGTGGAGCAGCTCGTAGTCTTTCTCGATTTCGATCTCGGGAGGGCCGAGCTTGAAATGCTTGTTCAGCCAATGGAAGAAGGCGGCTCGGGAGACGGCGTTGTAGTTGTGTGGAAATTGTTCGCCGCGAGCGAGTGTGACGTTGTCGGGCTGGCCGAGGAGCGCGTAGAGCTTTTGCAGATCGGGGAAGCCCTTGGTCGACATCTGGTTCGTCCAGTCGTTGGCGGTGGTCATGCCGAGGGGCTGGGGGGCGAAGAGAGCGGCGAACTCGACATTGCCGGTATCGATGCGGAGGAGCGAGGCGTTTTCGCAGGTGCAGCCGCCTTGCATGGCGGTGCTGACCATGACGGCGGGAAAGGAAAGTTTTACGCGGGGATCAATCGCCGAGAGGATCATGGTTTGCGTGCCGCCGCCGCTGGCGCCGGTCATGGCGATGCGTTCGGGGTCGACTTCGGGCAGACTTGTGAGAAAGTCGAGCGAACGGACGGCGTTCCACGTCTGGAGCCCCATGACGCTTTGCAGATGGGCTTCGGCCTGCGGGCTGTAGAGGCCCCAATTTTCGGTCGTGTTCATCTCGGGGCGCTGTTTGGCGAAGTGGTGAACCACGTTGGCCGAGATCTGGATGGAGTCGGAGTCGCTGAGCATGTCCCACTGCCAGACGACGCAGCCCATGCGGGCGAGTTGGACGCACATCGACTGAAACATGCTGCGACCGCCGCGAGCGAATTTTTCCTGACCGGTTTCGATCTCCTTCCGCACGGCTTCGTCGCTGGCTTCGGAAAGGCGCGCGTCTTTCCAATGGCCGTGGGCGAAGAGGACGCCGGGGGCTTTACCGGTAATTTTCTTGGGCCGATACAAGTTGCCGGTAACGAAAAAGCCGGGAGCGCTTTCGAAGTAGACTTTCTCGACCGTGTAATCAGGCTGGTCGATCTTGCCATGAATGACGGCGTTGAGCGGCGTTTTCGTGGGCATGGGCCAGAGGCCTTCGGCGACGAGAATTTGCTGGCGAATGCGTGTGGCACGGGCATTCCACTCGTCGATCGACTTCGGTGGGACGAACGGGAAGTAACCGTTGAGGTCTTTGAGCGGCTTGAGCCGCGCGTCGTTCGGCAAGGCGCCGGATGGCAAGGCGCGCAGCGGGGCGGCGTTGAGCGATGAGGCGAATAGGAGGGGAATCGCCGTTGCGGTGATGAGCAAGCGGCGGACGTAATTCGTGACAAATCGGTGAGTTGGCATGGGGCCTATTATCCGCGACGGGATGGGGCAAATGAAGATGCGCGATGAGAAACAGGGGAAGTCGGCCACGAATAGCAGGAAAAGACGCGAAAAAGCAGAACGTGGTTTTGAAACTGCTTTGGCAGGCTGAATCTACAGCTCGGCTGTTCTGGCCGGTTGTCACTCCAATGGGACTTAGGAACGACTCAATAATAACTTCCGGGTTTTCAGAATAACCACGGAGACACGGAGGACATGGAGAAGAGATCTGGGAGGATAGGAATACTAATCTTCACTAATCGCCGCTAAGACCAATGATCAAAGAAGAGACTATTTCTGCCTCATGCTTGATTCTGATTGATTCGCGTAGATTCGTGGCGATTCGTGTTCTTCTGTCTCTGCTCCTATCTTCTCTGTGTCCTCCGTGTCTCCGTGGTGAATCCCATCTGCCGAAGCTGTTTTGAGTCGTTCCTTAGCGCGATGGATCGGCGGCGGGTAACCGCCCCGAGACGGGTCGGCTATATGCCAGAGGCCGGCGTTAAAAATGCCGGCGGGTTTAATCGACCGTTCCATGGTCGCGGTTGAAGGCCTCGACATACCAGGTCTGCACGGCGATTTGCTGCTTGCGGACACGGGTAAGAAAAGCGGTGCCCAGTTCGACGATGAATTGGATATGCTCCAACGCCTTCTCTTCATCGGGCTCCATCTTCGGAACGTGCTGAGCTGACCGCCCGATCGATTGGGCGAGCTGAGCGCGGTGCTCCTCCAGGAATGCATCTTCGGCACGCAGTTGTTCGATGCGCGGCAACAACTCGGAGTCCTGCTCGGCCATCTCCTCGTACTGACGTGGATGAAGATGTTTGACCTGAAAATGAACTTGCGCTGATACTTCTTCCCACGACTGCCGGACGGCTTCCAACCAAACAACCAATTCTCCAGAAATCATGGGAGCAAGAAGGCTTGCTTCGAAGTTGTCCAACGCGACCTTCAAAGCATCTGGCGAATGGTTCGCTTCACGATTGGAATGGGCACTTGTTTTAGCCATTGGAAACTCCTTTCCGATCAACCTCCACGAGGCAAACGATGGGAGAGGCGCTACGGAAATCAAGGCTTACTGCTTCTAACAAATTGAACCGCCAAGTCGCGAAGTACGCCAAGAAAGACAGAATCAGCCATGAATTGCTTGGCGCCCTTTGCATGCTTGGCGGTTTCGTTCATCTTGTTAGATGCTCTTATTGAGAACTGCGCGGTGATTGCATCCGGTAAAAGCTTTCGGCTATCGGCTGTCAGCTATCGGCCAGAAAAAAATGGGCCAATCGCTGCGCAGTCTTCATTAGAATTAGACGAAACCTAGGGAATACCTTCAGAAGAGCGAGCAAATGGTATGCCTCGCGCTTGTCGATCTGGAGATGGCGCGGGTGGTCATTGATCGGCCAAAGTGGTTGATTGGTTACCAGATGGCTGCTAGTTTAAGGGGTTGATTTGGCTTTTTGGTCGCAATAGGACCAGCGATACCGCGGCAATTGAGACATAGCGATCAGATGTCTTATTGGTCCGATAAGTGCTATAGCTAGATGGCGCTAGCGAAAGTGTTCGCTTCTTTTTTACCCAACTCATGGCTTTGCTCAGAAAGTCGCGCTAAGCCGCAAGCGATTGGATCACCGTTCCTGGTAATAGGTCTATCTTGTGGCTTGATGTAATTTTCTGGGCAAAGCCTCAGCTCGATTGTGAATCTTGGTATGCGAGGACGTATACCTGGCGTTCTTTTGTGCTTTGCGAAGCGTTTTCCGACGTGGAATTCCCACATCCGGGCAAAGAATGAAAAGAATGCGGGTCTCGGTTGAATGGCTGCTCGCCTTAAAGTTCATTCCTGCCTTTCAATGAACGAGCAATAAGGGCCCACGTTCCAACCGACAAGGACGCAAACCACCGCCTCCTTGGACGAAGATCCCCGCCTAAATCCAATGATTGTTAGCCAATACGTACGGATTCCGGGTAATAGTTTCGGCCTTGTTTCCGCTCGATGGAACAGGTTGAAGCGTTATACCAAACGCCCCCCCTTTGGTGGATAATGGTTGTAAAGCAACCCGGATTCCGCAGCCCTCTGGGC
>CAZGMU010000110.1:0-8493 GCA_964526975.1 uncultured Planctomycetaceae bacterium | reverse complement strand
CGACGGGGTGAAACACTTGAATAGCTTAAACCCAAGCAAGACGAGCCGGGCGCCTTCTTCTGGCAAAACCTCGGCGAAAGCCTTTCGCATGAAGACCAGCGAGCCTGTCAACATCTTGATCGTCGACGACCTGCCCGAACGGGCAGCGGCAATCGAGACCTCGCTGGGCGAGTTGGGCCAGCATATCGTCAAAGCCTACTCGGGGCGCGAGGCGCTGCGGCGCCTTTCGAAAGACGACTTCGCCGTGATTTTGCTCGACACGGATATGCCTGAGATCAGCGGTTTCGAGACAGCGGCATTCATTCGCAAGCGACGGCGGTCGGCACACACGCCGATTATTTTCATGACCGAGTCGCCCGACGATGCCCAACTTGCCCAGGGATGCGCGCTGGGAGCCGTGGATTATGTCTCGACTCCGATCGATCCGGACGTAGTGCGGACGAAGGTCCGCGTATTTGTCGACTTGCATCGGCAGGCGGAAAAAATTCGGCAAGAGGCGGCCTGCCAGGTGGCCGAAAGAGCGGAGGCTCGTTACAAGTTGGTGGCCGACGCCAGCCGAGAGCTGTCGCGTTCGCTTGATTTCGACACTACGCTCAGCAGTTTGCGTCGCACGATGGTGCCCAATCTGGCCGATGGCTGCCAGGTCGTTCTCTACGATGAGAACCGGGACATGTGGTTCTCGCACGCGTCGGACGATGAAAGCAACAAAAAGAAGACATCGAGTTCGCACTCGCGAATTGAGCGCGTCGATCCGCGATTGTCTCAAGCTGTAGGAGAGGCGGTCGAGAGCGGCCACGCGCAGCCGATTAATCCCGTGATCGTTCAGAACGCTCCTGCTCTGGACTCGAAGCAGAAATGGGCTAGCGCGGTGGTGGTTCCGCTGGTTGCGCGTGATGCTCCGTTGGGAGCGATCGTCTGCTGTGCGGAGCATGAGCAATTCGAGCCAGCGGACCTGGCGGTGATTGAAAATCTGGCGGGCCTGGCGGCGATAGCATTGAAAAATGCTCAACTTTTTCAAGAGAAATACGACAGCGATCGGCGTAAGGAAGAGTTCCTGGCCATGCTTGGGCACGAGCTGCGCAACCCTCTGGCAGCCATTACCAACGCGGGTGAATTGACTAGGCTGCTCGATCCGAGCGAGGCGATGTTTGCCGAATCGTTGAAGATCATCTGGCAGCAAACAGCGCTGATGAAACAGCTAGTCGACGATTTGTTGAATGTTTCGCGAATCACCAGCGGCCGCGTACAGTTGCAGAAATCGCAGGTCGACGCAGGCGAGATTATTACCCAAGTCGCTGAAACGATAGCAAACGACACTCTATTTACGTCGCGTGAGCATACACTTCATTTAGAGGCGCCTGACGACGAGACTTTGCTCGAAGCCGATCCCTATCGTTTGGAACAAATCCTGGTGAACCTGCTGGTCAACGCGGTCAAGTACACTGACCCGGGCGGGGAAATCTGGCTCAGTGCCAAGCGTGAAGGTTCGGATGTAGTGTTTCGAGTGCGCGATACGGGGACCGGCATCGAGCCCGATCTGTTGCCGAATGTGTTTGATTTGTTTGCTCAAGCGAATCGTTCGCTACACCGAGCGGAAGGTGGATTGGGAATTGGCCTGACGATTGTTCGTGGCCTGACCGAACTACACGGCGGGCGTGTCTCGGTCGCGAGCAAAGGACGTCACCGCGGCACGGAATTTGTGGTCGCTTTGCCGGCCGAGGCGCGAGAAACCAAACGCATCGCGAAACCGCCGGCTCCTATCCATGAAAAAACAACGCAACCACGCCGGGTACTGGTCGTCGAAGATCAGCAGGCGCTACTACGGGTGACGGTTGCGCTATTGGAAAAGCTGGGGCATGAAGTGCGTTCGGCTGTCGACGGATATGAAGCGGAACTGGTGGCGCTGGAATACAATCCGGATGTCGTGCTGCTTGATATCGGGTTACCCGGCAAGAACGGATACGAAGTGGCACACTCCTTGCGTGAGAAAATGGGAGACGACACACCGATGCTGGTAGCGATGACGGGCTACAGCGAGCATGAAGTTAATCGTCATGTGCATAAGGCGAAATTTGACCATCATTTGGTTAAACCAGCGGATATGGAAGTTTTAAAAGAGCTACTTACGCAAACCAAATGACAAGGTCAACCGTATAATTGAACTTGGCGGGGAAAGGCGGGAATCGGGCTCGGCAGGCAATCCGCATTGGGCGGTTGCCGAATGAAAGCAACGATTGCGTAAGATTTGACGCTCATCGAAAGCCGAAGTTGAAAGGATACCGCCTGTACGTGGGCGCAGCGGCTGTTGAAAATGATAGAATTGCCTTTGCAGGGCAATGTACCCGCATATCAGGAGCACAGGTCCGATGTCTCGAATCCTTGTCATCGACGACGATCGTTCCGTACGCCATCTTATCGCCAAGGCATTCGAAGATACGGATGTTCAAGTCGTCCCGGCTGCCACGGCCGAGGAAGGCTTGGAGCTCCTGGGCGAGGCGCAGTCGGACGTGGTTCTTTTGGATATTTTGCTGCCGGAATCGTCGGGGCTCGAGCTATTCGAGCGAATCCGCACGATCGACCCGAAGCTGCCGGTGATCTTCATCACGTCACTCTCGAGCAACACGGCGATCAAAGCGATGACGCTCGGTGCGTTTGATTATTTGCTGAAGCCGCTCGATCTGGCGCGAATTCGCGACCTCGTACGGCAGGCGATCGAGATTCGCCGGCTGATGAACACTCCGGTCTCGATGCCCGGCTCGCGGAATACCGATATCAACGGCAACCACGTGGTCAACCGTGGCGATACGCTGGTTGGCAATAGCGGGCAGATGCAAGATGTGTATAAAGGGATCGGCCGCGTTGCACCGCAAGACGTGACGGTGCTGATCCGCGGCGAGAGCGGCACCGGTAAAGAGCTGGTCGCCCGCGCGCTGTATCAACATAGCCCGCGTGTGGCGGGCCAGTTTCTGGCGGTGAACTGTGCCGCGATTCCGGATGCACTACTGGAAAGCGAGCTCTTCGGCCACGAAAAGGGCGCCTTTACCGGCGCTGATCAGCGCCGCATTGGCAAATTCGAGCAGTGCTCGGGCGGCACGCTGTTTTTGGATGAGATCGGCGATATGTCGCCGCTCGTGCAAAGCAAGGTGCTTCGCGTGCTGCAATCGCAGCAGTTCGAGCGCGTGGGTGGCAATCATACGATCACGACCGATGTGCGCGTGATCGCCGCTACGAATCGTGATCTGGAGAAGATGGTCGAAGAGGGCGAGTTTCGCTCCGACCTGTACTATCGCCTCAGCGGATTTACGATTCAGCTCGCGCCGCTGCGCGAACGGTCTGAGGATTTGCAACCGCTCTTGGAAAACTATCTGGCGATCTTCAGCAAAGAGCTGGGCAAGGACGTGCATGGCATTTCGCCCGAGGCGATGGACGTGTTTCTCAGCTACTCGTGGCCGGGAAATGTTCGCGAATTGCAGAACGTGCTGAAACAGACGCTGCTGCGATCCGCCGGAAATGTGATTATTCCCGACTTTATTCCCGATCGAGTGCGATTCCCACAAACAGCGGCAAGCGGCCCGAGCGTGGGCGAAGAGGGAACCGATCTACGGCAGCTTGTGGACGAACGGCTCGAAGCCGATTCCACCGACTTGTACGCCGAGGCGTTGGAGTTCATGGAGCGCTATGTGGTGACGCGCGTGCTGCGAATATGCGAGGGCAACCAATCGAAGGCAGCCCGGATGCTCGGCATCACGCGTGGCTGCCTGCGGAGCAAGGTGCGAGCGCTCAAGGTGTCGATCGATACGCTCGTGCAAGTCGAAGGCGAACCGCTCGAAGTGTGAGCGAGCTTCGCAGTGGATGAGTGTGAAATGCCCCGGAGAGCGTGGCTCTCCGGCTAGGGGATCGAGTCGCAGCAGGTCGAAAGAAAAGCAAGCCAATGTGCTAGACTTGGCATTGCTGGAGAGCGCGAATGAGCTGCTCGAGCTCTTTCTTTAGCGTAGCTAGATGTGCATCGGTCTGTTGAAGCGCAGCGGATTCGCCGTCGTTCTCTAACACTTGAGCAACATGCGCGGCTCGCACGCCGCCACACCCCAAGAGAAGCCCTTTGAGGGCGTGGGCTCGCATCCGAATATTATAAGCGTCTCTCGCGGCGACCGCCTGATCAAGGTTTATAAGCAGTTCGGGAGCATCTTCTAAAAAGATGCCGGACATCTCTCTAAATAACTCTTTGTCGCCGCCCAAGCGGGCAAGAGTTCCTTCAACATCTAAAATTGGCTCCGTCTTGACGCTTTCTGTAGCCATGATCAACTCACTGTAAGTGAATCATAAGTAAACTCGAACACCGCACAACATGATAGTTGGATCGACGAGTCGCTGCGACGCGAGCTGCAATTCGGCTACCGAAACACGGCACTGGGTGGCATTAGCAACTACTACAGTTGTTTATTTGCCGGCGCCCTGCTCCGAACGAACGACGCACCACTGCGGCTGAGGACTGCCCAGGATGAAATCGCGCAGCCTCGCTGGCACATCCGGCGGCAAGCCAGTGCGGCGAACACGTTCGGAGACCGACCATTGACCACGAATACGAGCGGCCCGCTTTTCGATTTCCAGGGCTTTCAATTGTTTGGGAATGCTAACCATTTGTTCTTCTCCTTGTTCTCACCAGCTTTCCCAGACGGCGGTCATCCGAACCGTGCTGTTGGCAGCCTGGAAGCTGATGGCCGCCCATAAGAGCAAGTCGCATGCCGTGATTGGTCCCCCCTGTTTTTAGCCTGAATCTAGAAGGAAATAGTGGAGGTAAAGTGACCGCGGAACGGCCAAGCAAGCAGTAATATTTGCAAGGAATTCAGCAAATGGCTCCTAAAATGACGTCTTTGTCGCACTGGATAGCGGCTTGGCACTCGAACCGCCAAACTGGCATGCGACGTGCCTGTAAGTTTTGGCAGCTTCTTCGTTCAAACCCCATAGGTGACACTATGACAACTTTAACCAGCCAAAACCTGCAAAACTTGCCCTTGGAAGTAGGCGTTTTTGATACTGTCGAAAATGCTCGTCGAGCAGTGGCGGCCCTCCTAGCGGCCGGTTTCACCAGGGAACATATCACGGTGATTTGTTCCGACGAAACCAAAGAGAAGTATTTCAGCGAGTTCGAACACCAACAGCCAGCGGGTACCGCGACGCCTAAAGCTGCCATCACGGGCGGCACGATTGGCGCCTTGTTGGGCGGGCTGACCATTGTGGCATCTGCCATGGCCACCGGCGGCTTGACCCTGTGGGCAGCGGGACCGATCACAATGTGGTTCGGCGGCGTCGCCGGCGGATTGGTGGGAGCCATGATGACGCGAGGCGTGGAGAAAGAGCTGGCCAACTTTTATCAGCAGGCCGTCATCGACGGTCAAATCCTGGTCGCGGCCGAGGACCACAGCTCCCAGAGTGCGCAAATGTTGGCCAAGGCGGAAAGGATTCTCGCGGAATCCGGCGCTCTGCCGCTTCCGATGCAGGAGGGCTAGAAAGCAAGCGGAATATAAAAGCTGCGTTCAAATTATGAATTTTGCGTCTGAATCAAGTCAATTTGAAGTTGTGAAGATTAGAGCGTTTTTAAGGTTGGTTGGTGGTACTGCTTTGGGATGCGAATCGCTTGGGGTAGAACGCTTAGGAACAGCTCAATAATAACTTTCCGATTTTCGGAATAACCACGGAGGCACGGAGGACACGGAGAAGAAAGCTAGGAAGAATAGGAACACTAATCTTCACTAATTCCCACTAATATCCAAGAAGAGACTATTCCCGTCTCATTTTCGATTTTGGCTTTATGAGCGTAAAGCAGTGGCGATTCGTGTTCTGCTATCTTCTCTGTGTCCTCCGTGCCTCTGTGGTGAATCCTATCTGTCGAAGTTATTTTTGAGTCATCTCTAAGCCGCAAGCGATGCTCACGCGCTAGACCAACTCAAAAAATTCCCTGTTTGGCGGGAGGGGAATAACAAGAGCGGTTAGTGGCTCGTCAATTTCAGGCCGGCGATTGCGACCAGCAGTAGGCACAAGAAAAAGAGACGCGAAGCTCCGGCGGGCTCCCCCAAAAACAGCGTGCCGCAGATGACCGCGCCAGCCGCGCCGATTCCCACCCAAACTGCATAGGCGGTGCCGATGGGGAGACTACGAGCAGCGACCGATAGCAACAGCATACTCGCGACGATACCAACGATCGTGAAAACACTCGGCCAAAGGCGGGTGAAGCCATCGGTATATTTGAGGCCGATCGCCCAGGCAGATTCGATCAGACCGGCAACGACAAGAACCACCCAAGCCATGACGCCCCCCCAGCGGGCGTCGTCTTAGCATAACCGGGTACGGCGCGTCTCGTCCGGGGCCAACATTGGCCAAGCACAATGGTAGTCGATTGTATGCTGAAGCGGCGTCTCAAGCAAGCAAAACCCAATCATGAAGGCAGGGCCAAATTCGCAGAGAGTCGGACTTATTCTTTCTTGCGTGGCGGAATTCTTGCAAATTCAGCCGGTTGCGAGACCACTCTTAAAGATCTCGGGCACTGAAAGTATCGCCTTGCTCGATATCGCCGGTCGTGAAACCCTTTTTGAACCAGCGCATGCGTTGCTCCGATGTGCCGTGGGTAAATGAATCGGGGACAACCATCCCCTGAGTTTGCTTCTGGAGATTATCGTCACCAATGGCATGGGCGCAGTTAAGGGCATCTTCAATGTCGCCGGGCTCGAGAAATTTGAAGTGCCTCTGGGCATGGTGGGCCCACACGCCAGCAAAGAAATCGGCTTGCAACTCGAGTCGAACCGAAAGCTGGTTGGCTTCTCGCTCGTTCATGCGGCGGCGAGCAGCTTCGACCTGGTCGGAGATGCCAAGGATTTTTTGCACGTGGTGGCCAATTTCGTGGGCAATCACGTAGGCTTGGGCAAAATCGCCCGAGGCGCCGAAACGCTCTTTCATTTCGCGATAGAAGCCTAAGTCGAGATAGACTCGTTCGTCGGCTGGGCAGTAGAACGGCCCCACGGCCGCATTGGCGAATCCACAGGCCGAGTCCACCGCACCGGTAAACAAAACCAGCTTGGGATAGCGGTACCGCTGCCCATGTTGGCGAAAGATGTCGTCCCAGACGACCTCGCTATCGCGGAGCACGACTTTCACGAAATGGGTAAGTTCCTCTTGGCCTGGAGGCGGGCCGCCGCCCGGCAGGCCTACTTGGCCCGGTTGCTGCGGCATTTGCTGCAACAGAGCGAGCGGATTTCCACCCAGCAACCAGACGATGAGCATGAGGAGAAGCATGCCGGCGCCGCCCGTGATGGCGATTCCACCCGGCGACGCGCCACGCCGATCTTCCACATTGTCGCTCTCTTCTCGTCCGTCGATACGCATGGCAACGCTCGCAATCGCTGGGGGTCGTGAAATTGTTCCACGGCATTATCACTCACAGGGTCAAAATGTGGTAGCGGCCCGCGTTTAAGAACGCTGAATGCGAGGAAGCAGCAGAACGCGAAGAGAGTCGCTAGGTCCACTCAAAAACGAGCGGGACAGAGCCACGTTTGCCTTGGCGAAGTGGTCTGTCCCGCTCGAGGATTGGTCAAGCGGCTTGTAGAGAATTGCGCTAAGCCGCAAGCGGCTGGGCAATGCCTTCCGGTCAGTTTTTCTTCTCGCCAGCGGCCTGGTAGCCGGCCTTGATGGCTTCGTCTTCGGTCATGTACTTGCCAGCCTTGGTTTTGCCGTACCAACTGCTGCCTTCACGGTGAAACTTCTTCGAGGTCAGATTCACCCAAACCATTCCTTTTTTCGGCGGCGCCTCGTAGGGCCGACCTACCGTCACGAGCGGATGAATCTTATCGATCGTTGCTGGAGGAATGCCTGCTCGAACGAGATCGTCAAGCGACTTGTAAGGGCGACCAGCGATAATTTTCTTCGCATACGCCGACCCGATGCCAGGAACTTCCTCCAGAGTAGATTCCTTGGACATGTTCAGATCGATGAGACGCGACTTGGCATCGGTATCGAGCGGCTTGGCGACGGTATGGACCTGCTTTTCTCCCTCGACCGTGACAAGCGACTTGATTTTGGCGACGGTTGCCGCGGGAATACCAACTTTGGCGAGGTCGTCGACCGACTTGAACGGCCGCGCCGCCATGATTTTCTTGACGTATACCGATTCAACCCCTGGCAACCCTTCCAGTTGCTTCGCGGTGGCCTTATTCAGATCGACGAGCGTGGACTTAGCCGTGCGACCAAACGGCTTGGCATCCTTGGTCAAAGTCAGGCCCGTTGCCGGACCAATGGCAACGAGGGGATCTATCTTGCGAATCTCCGTCGTCGAGATTCCCGCCTTCGCTAGATCATTGACCGACTTGTAGGGCCGAGCGGCAATAATCTTTTTGGATAACGCGGGGCCAACGCCAGGAAGTCTTTCGAGTTCTGCGGCCGTGGCCTTGTTCAGGTCGACCTTAGTGGTCGTCTTGGATTCGGCGGCGTAGGTCACGCCGCCCG
>CAZGMU010000109.1:0-12132 GCA_964526975.1 uncultured Planctomycetaceae bacterium | reverse complement strand
AATGGGCCGTCGGCAGCCCGTCGGTAATCAAAATGATCTGCCGGTTCGGCGTGTCCTGCGTTGCCAGCATCTTCCGGGCAAGCGACAGCGCGTGCTGGATGTTCGTAAAGTGGGGCGGCACTTGGTGCTCGCTGATGTCCTCCCGGCTCATGTCGGCCCGCAGCTGCACCACCGGGTTGAACACCGTCACCGGCTTCGGCATCAGGTTCACAATCTTCCCCGGCTCCACGAGCTTCGCGAACGAATACATCTCGATGAACCGAATCCAGTCACCCGGGTACTCCGACCGGATCAACCCTTCGAGCGCGAGCCCCATTCGCTTCACATTGATGTACTGCCCGTCGTACCGCATCGAGCCGCTCATATCCATCAGCACACACGTCGCACACTTCGGCGTGTTGCGCGTCCGATGCACCTGGATGTCTTCTCCCTTGAACCGCACCGGCGTCCCCGGCCCGCCGCGCACCAGCGCGTTGATGAACGTTCCCGTGATGTCGAGGTTCGCAATCGAATCGCCAAACTCGTAGTCTTTCGTCGTCTGCAGCTCAACGGCTCCCTCGCCGACGATCGGCCCCTGGTGCCGGCCCGTTCGCGATGGTGCAAGTTGGTTGAACAGCTTCTCCAAGAGCTTGCCTTGAAACAACCGCATCGCCTTCGGCGTCATCCGGAAGCTGCCGGCGTTCTGCTCCAATCCCTGTTGCTCGGCCATCTCTCGCAAGTAATCCTGCACCTGCTGCTGGAGCGCGCTGAGCTGATCGATGTCGCCTGGCTCGGCAAACTCCGACAGCATCTCCATGTCGATGATGCCGATTTGCGCCGTCTTGCGAGCCTCTTCCAACTGCTTGAGCAACTCATCGATCTTCTCCAACTCTTCCTGCACCGCCAGCGCCTGCGGCACGCTCATTCCTTCGTTGCCTGTAAATTCATACTTCGCCGCCAGCTCATCCACCTGGTACTTTTCGCCCAGCCGTTCGATTACGTTTACGAGCGCACCAGCCCACGGCGATTGATCGTCGCCGGCCGCGTACCATAGTCGCTCGAGCTCGCGAATCTGCTCGGTCTTGATCGATTTGTAGAACCGGTCGCGAAACTTCTTCGGCACCTTCGTCTCGGTCGCCTGATCGACAAACGCTTGCTCGGCCTTCTTGCGCACCGACTTCGTTTCGTATTTCGCCAGAATCTTCCGCTTCCGCTCCTCGAGCATCGCCAGGAGCGCATCGATGCTCGGCCCCAACCCGGCGATCTGGCTCGGGTCCAGGTGAATCGCTCGCGCGAGCTCTTCCTCCGTCAGCTCGCGATGCTCGCCGAACATCAGCATGTGCTCCATCGCATGCGACACCAAATCCGGCGGCGGTTGCGTCGGGCTCGGAAACTTCGCCGGATCGTACCGCTGGTACGTATGAATCACACCACCAAGCGTCTCACGATTCGCCATCAGAAAAACCCATTCCCACTAAAATTCAAACACCCCACAACCCCTTAGCGTCGGCGGCAACGCCGAATCTCCACCACAAACCCAACCCCCCACCATCCCCAACGCCAACAATTATAGGCACACCACCCCACAAAACCACCAACACCCCGCCGCTTGCGGCTTAGCGCAATCCGTAGGTCAGGCTATGCCTGACACCCACATATTGTCAGGCACAGCCCGACCCACATCCTCCCTCAGCGCGAGATCCGCGTAAATCAGCGGCCCCCAACTACCTCCGCGCCCTCTGCGCCTCTGCGTGAGACTTCCGCCCCATCAACTCTCCAAACATTCTCAACCACCTACCCAACCTCGCCATATTCACTCCCTCCCAAAAATTCGTCCCCAACTGCTGACGAGCAATTTGCAACCTCGCGATAAAATGACTCGATGCCCGACAAACGCTCGCACGATTCGACACCCGCCAGCCTCGTCACCTACATCAGCAGCCACGCGATCGAGCGCTGGATGGAGCGCACCAGTTGCAAATCCGAACGCGAGGCCCACGCCACGCTGAAAAGACATCTCGCCGCCGCCACCGAAGTCGAACTCGCGCCGCAATACAAAGTCGTCGCCCTCCTGAACCACGACTTCAAACCGGCCCGCTACTTCAAGTTCGACAAATGGGTCTTCGTCATCTCGCCCGAAGGCTCTCTGGTCACCATCCACACCGGCACCGCCAAACGCTGGCTCCCCCTCGGCACGAAGCCTCCCAAAAAACGCCACAAGCGCCGCCCACCACGCTAACCACGGCGGCCTTCTCCCGCTTCGAAGAAGAATGAACCACAGAGTTCACAGAGAGCACGGAGAGGGACGGCAAGAAATCCAGTGCGACCGTCCACGAAGGTAAACAACCGAAGCGTCTTTGGCGTCGGCGGCAACGCCGACCAATACCAGCAAGCCTGGATGCCACAGCTAACTGAAAGACGCACAACTTAATCAGCACGCGATGATCGATGCTGAATTTTCGCTGCGATCCAAGCAGCCAGCCAAAAACTTATCAGAACGACAGAGCAAGCGATCAATGCTACAACGAAGGCTCCTCGTAGCTGCCATTCGTCGAGCAACCAACGAAATAAACCCGTCGAAGAGACAGACGTTATTAAGACGAATGTAGTCAATCCTGCCAGAATTGATCGGAGCATCGTTATTCTCGACTTGCTACATCATTCCCCATGGCCGCTCTTATTATACAAACCGCAGAATAGCCAGCAATGATCTGCCGCGGGGACCTGGCGGTATGGCCTTACGGTCAGCTCGCGATCGCCTGTCGACTCATTTCTTCTATATTCTCCCCTTCGTGTCCTTTGTGCCCTTCGTGGTTAAAAATTCTTCTCGCGATTTGTCAGTTGGCCAAAAACTCGTATTGACCAAACGTACACTATCTGCTAACATCACCCTCGCAAGATCAACGTACCATCGGCGAAGAAATTCGCAGCAAGCCGCCCGTTCTGGCAGGCGCCTGAGTGACTGAGCAGCAGCCCCTGACCCGGTAGCCACTGTCTTTCATACTCAAAGAGTTCAGAGCGGCCCACGACTTTCGCGAACCTTTGCATCCCACGATGGCCGCGCGGATCGAGCGCCCGGAGCTCCGGTAGCGTTTGTTACTCGGAGGGGATCCCCTTCTTTTTTTGCTCGAAACCTCCGGCGCCACCGCCGGAAAGTCAGAAAAGATTCACCACGGAGACACGGAGAACACGGAGAAGACAGAAGTGAAGTAGAGACAGAAGAACACGAATCGCCACGAATCTACGCTCCTCCATCAGAATCAAGAATGAGGCAGAAACAGCCTCCTTCTTTGATAGTTGATCTTAGCGAGGACAAGTGAAGATTAGTATTTCTATCCTCCTAGCCTTCTTCTCCGTGCTCTCCGTGTCTCCGTGGTTATTCTGAAAATCGGGAAGTTATTCTTGAGTCGTTCCTTAGTATTTGCCTTTAGAAATCGTACCACAACCCGACGCCAACCTGCTCCTCGTAGTTGCGGAAGAACTGCGCCTGGCTCGACTTGCCGTTGTAGTAGCTCAGGCCCCAACGGAGCGTCTGGCCCAGAATGCCGCGGCGGAGCCAGCCCGCTTGAAAATTCACGTCTCCCACGACGTCGATGTCGTCTCGTACTCGGCAATTGACCGCCAGGAACGGCGTGAACGAATCGCCCGTCGGCCCAGGCCGCGACAGCTCGGTGCCGAATTGCGAGTCCCACGGTCCGGCGCCGCCATCATGGTGAAACGCCCAGCCCACTTCGCCATACACACGCCACACGGGCAGCGGGTAATACGACGTGCCGAACACCAGCGAGTCACGCACATAATTCACGCGATCCGCCAGCGAGCCTGGATGCGAGATCGCGTATTCATCGCCCAAATGCGAGCTCAAATGCGCGTAGCCGAATTTGAACTGCAACTGCTCGTTGCCGTACGTCAGCGGCAAACCGAACACGTAATCGCAGGAATCCAAGTCCTGCTGATTCTCGATGTCCAGACGAGCGATCGCCGCGCCGTAGAAATCAAGCTGCCATCCCTCGGAGTGGACCGGATCGCAGTTGCCGTATTTCAAAAAGCCCATGCGGCCACCCAGCGTGGCATCGCCGTAGACGCCCCCTTTGGTATTCGAGAACACCGTCATCCCGGCCCGCGGCTCCAACGGCCCGGCCATATACGAATGGTAAATCAACCCAGCCGGTACCCATTGCTTCGTCCACACGCCGTCGAAGGCATCGGCCATCGGCTCGTCCTCGGGCCGTTGATCGAAGCGCACGATGTTGTCTGTCGAACCTGCCTCCGAATCGGCCTCGCTTCCCTCTGGCAGCGTCGACCAGGTTTCAGCAGCCTTCGAGTCGGGTGTCGGCTCCGGCGGCTGTTGCGACGGCGCCAATACCGGCGCCGGGGCTTCCTGGGCTCGCACGTGGTTGTCGGCGCGGCTCGCCACCGCTGCCAGCAATGCCAGCGCGTAGAGCGAAAGCCAAGCGCGTCCGCGAGGATGCAACATCGGATACTGGGTCAACAAGAAGGCGGGAAAGGTCGCAGGCCACACCGTACGGGTTGGTGCAGCCGCGAAAAGAAAGGTGGGTTCTGCCGTACTAACTTCGGCCGCCACCGAATCAGCGCGTGAAAGAAGCCACCGCCGCCCGCAAAGTAACCGCTAGCGCGAGCAACGATATCATGCCACAACAACCGCCCCCGAACCCGCGAGCCGGGGCGTCCTCGCCCCCGCCCAATCGTGTTCATTATCAATAAGTAACCGCAGATAAATGCAGATGAACGCGGATAGGGAGGCAAGTGCAGATTGGCATGCGCTGATCACCTGACTCAAAACAATCTGCGTCCATCCGCGTTCACCTGCGGTTTCTTTGTAAAAAAGGGTTAACGGCGTAGGGCGGCATCCTACGCCGTTAACCTTAAAAAGATCTCACGCAGAGGCGCGAAGGCGCAGAGTAAGGAATGGAACCACAAAGGCACGAAGATCACGAAGAAAGAAGGATTATATCTTTGACGCAGCCACTTTGAAATTCTTCGTGTCCTTCGTGCCTTGGTGGTTCTATTCGTTTTTACTTTGCGCCTCAGCGCCTCTGCGTGAGCCTCTTCTGAAAAAGGTTAACGGTGTAGGGTGGCATCCCCTAAAGCCAATCTTACGCCGGTTGATGCGAACGTACCGCCAACTGCTCCAACAGCCGCTCCGCGGCCCCGCTATCAATCGCCTCGGCCGCCAACGTAGCCGCTGCCTTGGGCTCCGCCGCGCGACCGGCAACGATCAGTCCCGCCGCCGCGTTGAGAACCACAATATCGCGAGCCGCTCCTGGTTCGCCTGCCAGCACTTTCCGAATGACGACGGCACTCGCCGCCGGTGTATCGATCAAAAGACCTTCCAGAGAATGACGAGCCATCCCAAAATCCTCTGGCTGCCAGGTGAATTCCTGCACACCGTCCCGAGTAACCGCGGAAACGTTGGTGCTCGTTGCCAGCGTCACATCACCCAAGCCGTCCTTGCCCGAAACGACGAAGCTTCGCTTAGTGCCCAGCCGCTGCAGCGCGCCGGCAAGCAGCGGCCGCAGCTCGGGGCGCCCGGCGCCGAGCAACTGGTAACAAGCTCCCGCCGGGTTCACGAGCGGGCCGAGAATATTGAAGATCGTCCGAATGCCCAGCTTTTTCCGCACCGCCGCCACATGTTTCATTGCCGGGTGGGCCATTGGAGCAAAACAGAAGCACAGTCCCAGTTCGTCGAGGCAGGCTTCCACCTGTGCGGTCGAAGCCAGAATGTTCACGCCCAACTCGGTCAGCACATCGGCCGAGCCGCTGCTGCTGGTGATGCTGCGATTGCCATGCTTCGCGACCGGCACGCCGGCCGCCGCGGCGACGATCGCCGCTGTGGTGCTGACGTTGAACATCCGCGAGTCGCCGCCGCCCGTGCCGCAGGTATCCAGCACTTCGGCATGTCGCGATCGGATGGGCGTCATGTGCCGCCGCATGGCGTCGCCCGCCCCGGCCACCTCGTCGACCGTCTCTCCCTTCGCCGCCAGGGCCGTCAAGAGCAGGCCGATTTGGTCCTCCGACCACCCGCCACGCATGATGGCGTCGAAGGCGTGGGCCATTTCCTCGAAGGAAAGGTTCCCACCCCCGGCAACTTGCCCCAGCAATGTGTCGATTTTTTCAGCCATGACCGGATTGTAGCAGGCACGCTTCGTGGACCGTAGCAGCCCGCCCAGGCGGCAAGATTGTATTGAGATTTACTAAAAATGGCTTAGAATAATGCCCGAAGGATCGATCATTTTCACTTATTATGGCGGCTCTACCAGCCGTCGACCCGAATGCCCCGCAAAGTAATTCTTGACATTGATCCTGGTATCGACGACGCCGTCGCCCTGTGCATGGCGCTCGGCGATCCGTTTTTGGATGTCGTGGCCGTCACCGCGACCGGCGGCACGGTTTTGCCCGAGCAATCGACTGCCAACGTTCAGGCGATCGTCGAGCACCTCGACCCATCGCGCTGGCCCCGTTTGGGAACAGCCGCCCGCGATCAAATGCTGCGGGCCGATGGCCGGCACCTCTTCGGCATCGATGGAATGTGCGGCGCTCATTTTGCCGTTGCCAAGCGTCATCATCGGCATTCGTCGGTCAAAGTGATTTGCGACGAGGTGCGCTCCGCTCCCGGCGATGTCACGATCATCTCGACCGGGCCACTTACCAATATCGCCGCGGCGCTCCAGCAGCAGCCTGACCTGGCCGAGCTGATTGGCCACCTGATCATGATCGGCGGCACGCTCGGCGGCCCCGGCAACGTTACCGCCGCCGCCGAGTTCAACATCTACTGCGACGCCGAAGCCGCCCGGACCGTGTTCCAATCATCCGTCACCAAGACGCTTATCCCGATCGACGTATCGAGCCGCGTTGTGTTGAATTTCGACCTCTTGGAAAAAATTCCGAACGGCGATTCGCGCTCCGGCGAACTATTGCGAAAGATTCTGCCAGGCGCGTTCCGCGTCTACCGGCAGCACCTGGGCGTCGAAGGAATCCACCTGCACGACGCCGTGGCGCTCATGGCCGCGCTCGAGCCCGATTTATTCACGATCGAGCGAATGTACGGCGATGTGGAAACCGATGGCACACTCACGCATGGCGTCACGGTTTTCGACCGCCGAAGAAACTCAGACAACCGGCCGAATATGGACGTGGCCGTGGATCTAGACACGACCGCCGTAACCGACCACATCATGCGCCGCCTGACGACCGCCGCCTGAATGCTTCTCACGGATTGAACTGCTAAGTCGCCAAGGAAGACAGAAATCAGCCGGGGGGAGAAACGGAACGATTTAGGGGAATCGTTCTGACCCGTTTTCTGGTGCGCCGACATTCGGATTACTTTATGAAGAAAGGCGAAATCATCTATCGACGGTCATTGGGCGTAGTTCTCATGGCTTTGTTATCTTTTGGAGGATGTTCTTCAGAAAAGAACAGAGCCGATATGTATGCAGCTGCGGCAAGTAAAATCCAAAACAACGACCTAGCCTTTTTCCCTGATGCACAATTTGTCAATATTTATTATGACACGACGGAGGAAAAAAAATTTGTCGAGATAGTAAAGTGTATCCGCCGGGGCAGTCACTTGGTCTTCCCCGTTATGCTAATTCGACTTCCAGATTTTTCGGGCCCGGCCGGAAATGTCGAGGCTTCCACGGCATTTGATCGCCTTTTTACGGTTACTTTCGCAAGGAGCGAACTTTTTTCTGGTCGTGAGCTACTGCCAAGAGACAAAGAAATAGAAAAATATCTATTCTTCGTACATGGAGAAGGCGCGCGTGGCGATGGTGTAGACCCAAATGCAAAATGGCGCTACTTTGAGCTTGATAAATTTCCCGAAGGAGACGTTATTATCCCAAATGTCTCGAAGCTACCGCTAGTCGAGGGCAACAAGGATATGGAATCTTTGCTAAGTAGATTTCACGACGCCGAGCTTGAGTTGCAAGCGGCGGTTCCGGATAAAAAATCTGAATGAGACCGAAGTGTGTTAAGAAACTAAAGCTGGATTGCATGTTCCCCTATTGTTGAGTTCGCAGCCACTTATTGACCTACACCTACACGTACGACGAGGCGAACCAGCGGACCCAGGTGGAAAATGCCGTCGGCGACACGGTGGCCACGACCTACACGCGGGTGGCACCGACTTTCGGCCGGGTGTGCATCGTCACTTTATTGGTTATCCACGGCCGGATGTCGGTGCGGCGTAGGCGTGAGAGGCGGATCGGCATTGCCTCTCGCGCCTGCGGCGCACCGACAATCGGCCGGTGAGCGTTTGAAACAATAGCCAGCCACAATCGGCCGACAGTCGGTGCTACCCACTTTCACGGCCTTCGAAGACTGGGGCGTGCCACACATCAACTCGAATTTCCGGACAGCCTCGATTACTTGGCGTTCTTTGTGTGCTTGGCGGTTTCGTTCATTCTGTTCGATGCTCTTATTCGAGTTTTGCACATTTCCGAACCACGAAATTCACGAAAGGCCCGAAAACCTGGGAGTGAGCCAGTTTTTGCGCTAGACCATGTTGATCATACCTGCGCCAAAACACACCGTGCTGCAGGGCGATCGATGAAATCGTCTTATTTCGCGTGATTCCGTGCTTTTCGTGGTTCCCTAAAAACTGCAAAAGTCGAACTAAGAACGTGGTTTAGAGTTCTCGTGTTCTGTGGAAACACGGTTTGTCGAACCCTCCCCCTAGCCCCTCCCTATGAGGGAGGGGGATTTTAGGGGGCGTTCTAAGTCTCAATTTTGTGGTTGGCTTTCGATGGGGCGGAAGCCGCTGGCGTCGGCGATTTCCACGTCGACTCGCATCACCTTGCCGCCACGTAGCACGGTGAGCGGCACGCGGCTGCCGACTTTGGTCAATTGCACGAGGCCGATCAAGTGCATGTCTTGTTCGATGCGGATGCCGTTGAATTCGAGGATAACGTCGTTCACCTGTAGGTTGGCTCGCTCGGCAGGCGATTTTGGCGTGACACGTGAGATACGTGTGCCGGCCAAGTGACCCAGGCCGAGCGATTCGGCCCGCTGCTGGTTGAAATTGATGTCGAGGTTAACGCCTAAGTAACCACGTGGAGCTTTGTGATCGGATACGAGCGCTTCGGCGATGCGGCCAGCGATGTTGATCGGGATCGAGAAGCCGATCCCTTCGTTGCCGCCCGACGAACTGGCGATTGCCGTGTTAAGTCCCACGACTTCGCCGCGCAGGTTTACGAGCGGTCCGCCGCTGTTGCCCGGATTGATCGCCGCGTCGGTTTGAATGAAGTTTTGCAGCTTGAGCTCTTCGTCGCCAAGGTCGAGATTATGCCGACCCTTCGCACTGACAATTCCGCGCGTGACGCTCTGGCTCAAGCCAAATGGGCTGCCGACGGCCAGCACGAAATCGCCGATCTCGAGCTTGTCGCTATCGCCCAGCTTGGCGGGTTCGAGTCCGGTAGAGTCGATCGAGAGAGCGGCGACGTCGGTTTCTGGATCGCTCCAGATTTGTTTTGGATGCAGCACGCGACCGTCGTAGAGATGAACCTCGATCCGCTCAGGCGACGAATGGCGAATCACATGGCGATTTGTCAGCACATAGAGCCGCGAGCCGATCTGCGCGATGACGCCGGAGCCGGCTTCCTCGACTCGCATCAGGCCTTGGTACTTGGGCAGTGGTTTGGATTCGATATGGACGACGGCCGGCGTGACCAATTTCACGACCCGCTTCACGATGCTGAACTCGTGGTCGAGCGTTGCCACATCGCGGGCCAGAGCCGCGTATTCAGCCTCGCGCTGGGCGGAAAAAGGCGGCGCGGCCGGCGCTGAATTGGCCGGCTCGATGCTTGGCGTTGCGGTGGCCAAATTGTTGAGCTGCGCGTTTGCCGGGGAGGTGGAAAAGCTGCAGCAGAGTGCGGTCACTACCAGAGAGGAAGCGTGGAGGCGGAACTTCATTGGGGGGATGCTCCCGAAACTCAACCGACGCGAATAGAAAAAGCCCGATGGCGAAGCGCTTCGCCACCGGGCTCAATTATACCTTGTAAATGTTCCAGCGGAAAATGGAGCAGCCTCGAATCGGCCAGGCCGTTAGGTTTCCAGGTCGCTGAACGAGACGTCGACATCGCTAAAACCGGTATCGAGCACACGGCTCCAATCGCCGCTGCCGCCGCCGTGGCCGCCGTTAAGCTCGGCCGCCCGTTGGCACTCGATGCAACTGGTTGCGTAGGGCAGGGCGTTGAGGCGAGCCAGCGGAATGCGCTCGTTACAGATTTCGCATTCTCCGTAACTGCCATTTTTGATACGCACGAGGGCCCGCTCGATGTTGGCCAATTCGCGACTTTCCACTTCGGCAAGCTGCGAGCTGATTTCGTCCTGGGCGGCATCGAGCGCCTCGTCGACGACATCGCCGCCGGATTGCTCGCGTAGTTGGCTGAGCAAGCTCAAGTCACCCTGAAGCGCCTTGCGCAGCGCGTTGCGGCGCGTTAGGAGCAGTTCCCGCATCTTGTTGATTGATTCTTTGCGACTCATCGTTTTTCACCTTGCCTGGCGGGCTACGACCGACGCGCGTCCGAACGGACTTATCAGGCAGAAAGCCTGAACGGCGCGATCGCCCCCACTTCTCTATTGCCTGTTCCTGCTTTGGACGGCGAAGCCACTTGCAGCGTTGGTTCGCCTGCCAAAACTCCCCTTGGGGTTGCCGGCCCAGATGCCGCGCGAGGCATCTTCAACTGGCAACGTAAATATAGTACGCACGTCCAGTCCGGTGGGTCGCTAGCGACACCGGTTATTCCCCGAATTGTCCGATTGCGTCGAATCTGCGGCCAAAAATGGCTCAAAAAACAGCCACGAACGTCGAGGCGACAGCATCGCCACGCCGGCCGCTTCGACCAGTTTCCCGCCTGCGACGCCAGACATTGAACACCGCAAAATGGGAAACGGGTCGCTCCAGCAACCCTAGAGGCTGCCGAGGCCTATCGGTAATCGGCAGATCCACTCGAAATCGGCCAGCCGAAGTTTTCGGAATATCCGACACAAGTTGTCGCGCCTGCATGCAAGCAGCATTCTTTGACGCTCCCGTTAGCGCGACGTAAATGCTTATATCCACGAATTCCTGTCTGATAGGACGGGCGCGTGTCGCGCGCTCATGTCGATCGGCCCCATTTTGTAGGCGTTTATAATGTTACTTTTAGATCGCCAATCCGGTGCGACAACTCAATCGCGTGAAGCGGCGCCCCGCGCCGCCGCGCTGGTCGGCCACCTTCAACTGCGGCTACGGGCCGACGGGCGCGTGCTCGATCTCTTGCCGGGAAAAACCACGATTGGCTCGAGCCCGCGTTGCAATGCGCGCATCGAGCAGCCAGGTGTTCAGCCGGTGGATTGCTTGAGCGTGAAGGGGGCCGGGGGATGGCGCGTGCGTAGTTGGGTGGCCAACTCGACGCTCAACGGCGAGCCGTTCGAGGAAACGGCGCTCGCGGCTGGCGATTGCTTGTGCTTGGGGCCGGTCGAGTTAGACGTTTTCGACCCCGAGGCCAAAGCGCCGGAGTTGCAGCCGGTGCTTGCGCCGGTGGTCGACGTGAACGGCGCCGAGCAGATCCGTGCTGGGCGGGACCGCGCTCGCATGCGTGGCCGGCAATTGCTCAAGGCGCTGCGTGCCGAGCGTTCTGCTCATCAGCAGTTGAGCGAGCAGTTGGTCAAGCTACAGGAATCGCATCTAGATGTGATTACCGAGCAGCACGAAGCCAGCCGCGCGCTGGAGGGCTGCCTGGACGAGCTGGCGATTGCGCGCGAGCAGTTAAGAGAGCTGGAACAAGTCCACGCATCGGCGCGGCAAGACCTGGAGCAGCGGAACGAACAACTGGGCTTCGAGATCGGCGAGCTTTCGGTGCAGCTTCACGAGTTGTCGCAGGATCATTCGCAGAGCACGATCGATCGTCAACGGATAGCGGATGAACAAGCCGAGCTAGAGGAGCGACTACGGGAGTCGGCCGAGTCGCAGGCCCAACTGCAAAGCGAGCTAGAGCGGCTGACGAACGAGAAGAACGCGACTACCGAGCAGTACCATCGGCTGAGCGACGTGAACGCGCGGCTGCAGAGCGACGTGCTTCAATTGACCGAAGAGAAGGCGGCCATCGACGAGCAGTATCGGCAACTGGCCGATCGAGTGCCCCGCTTGGAAAA
>CAZGMU010000108.1:6746-12377 GCA_964526975.1 uncultured Planctomycetaceae bacterium | reverse complement strand
CCCAGTCGCGCAGCATTCGGATGAAATCGATCGCCCCCTCGATAAATTGGCTGCTGCGGTAAATGACGCCATCCATGTCGATCAAAAAACCCTTTTTCATAACACGCTCCTATCACGTTGTCTGTGTGCGCTAAAAATCTCGTTCCCACACTTCGCGTGGGAACACAAGACCGCGACGTTCCGCGTCGCGCAGCCGCCTCTGGTCAAGATTCAGATTCCGGTGCGGCAATAAGGTGGATATGGCTCCGCCGCCCAAAGCGGCAAGGAAAGGCATTCCGATGTAGGCATCGGAATGCAAGGTAGGCCGCCTGCGTTAAGAACGAATCAAGTTATTGTCAACAAGCTGCAACCGCAACATCCGACATCACTTCCACCAGCACATCGGTCGTGAGCTCGGCTTCGACGTTGTTACCACGGTAAGTGGCCGTCACTGGCGCTGCGTGCTGCGGTTCGGCGGCCGCTGCGACAGCAACATGCCGGTCAGCAACCGCCAGGCCGTTGGTCGGGTCGAACCCTCGCCAACCGGCGCCTGGGATATAAGCCTCGCCCCAGGCATGCAGGTATCCTTTTCCTCCTTCGAAGTCGGATTCCTCGTACCCGCTCACGAACCGAGCCGCGATGCCGACAGCGCGGCAAATATCGACCCACAGCACCGCCAGATCGCGGCAGGCCCCCTGGCGTTGCTCGATCGTCGTGGCCGGCGGCCAGGGCGAGCCATGCTCGCGGTGAACCAACTTGAAGCGGTGGCTGATCGTCTCGGTCAGGCGGGTCAGAAACGGCACGATCTCGCCATTCGCCGCACCGCGTAGTTGTTCGGCCAGCTCGCGGGCCGGGTCGACATGGATCGGCACCGCGGTTCGCTTGAGCGATGGCGCGAGCAAAGCCAGCTCCCACGGTTGATAGCTAACCGGAAGCCGCAAATTCAACGGCGTAACAAGAAAGTCGAACGCGTTGCCGCGGAGGGTTTCTACCTCTGAAGTGGCCCGAATCGACATGTGAGTATGCAGGCCGCTAAACCACGCCACCGTTACGAGGTTGCCAAATGCATCGAGCGTCTGCGTCATTCCGCTTGGCGCAGGGTCGATCTGCAAATCGTAACGCACCACTCGTTGCGCGCCGTCGGATCGTGGAGAGAACCGCAACTGATGCGGCTCGAAAAATACCGGCCGGGTAAACCGGTATTCCGTCGTGTGATCAATCGTGAACAGCATATCTGCTTTGAGCCTTCCATTACTCGCCTGAAGACTGTTTGTTCGTGGCCCGTTGTCCGTGGTCAGTGGTTCCGATGCTTAAACAGGCTTAACAACGAACTACGGACAACGGACCACTGACAACTATCCAACGCTCGCCATTTCCACGGGACGCATGGCAAAAAAGCAATCGTGGATCGCCCCGCCAACTTGATTCAGCCGCGTCTGAAAATCGTCGACAAACTCGTGCAATCCGCTCGAGATGACTTCTTCTGCTTGCGTATAGGCTAGCTCGGCCCGCATTTGCCCGAGTCGTCGTTCAGCCGGATTGCAATAGCTGCCCATGTATGTGCCGCTGATGGCGTGGAGCGATTCGTTGGCCCGCGTCAGGCAGTGGAGCACGGCCCGCGGAAACTCTCGATCGAGTACCAGGAAGTTCACGACATTGACCGGCGAAATCCGCCCATGCCGCTGCCGATACATTTCCAATGCACTCGCCGAACGTAGCAGGGCTAACCACTGAACGTCGTCATACGGCGTGCCCACGTCGGCCACTTTGGGCAGCAAAATGAAGTATTTCACGTCCAGGATGCGCGACGTCTTATCGGCCCGCTCAAGCATTCGCCCCAACTGGCAGAAATGCCATGCCTCGCCGTGCGTCATCGTGGCATCGGTCACCCCCAGGAACTGCTGCCCCGAGGCGCTCACTCGCTCGAAGAACCCATGCGGATTGTCGAGCGCATCGTCCAGCGATCCGCCATCACGAATGGATAGGTAAAATTTATTGATGTGTTCCCACATCTCGGCCGAGATGATTTCGCGAACGCCGCGCGCATTTTCCCGAGCGGCCCGCAAGCACGAAACGATCGAGTTTGGGTTACCGTAGTCAAACGTGAGAAACTGAACGACGCTCTCTTTGGTCGTCGTTTCGACGCGGGCCTGGAACTCCTCATCGTCGCCCGTGATGACCACCAACGGCCACCACTGTTGCCCTGCCTCGCCCGGCATGTCGAGGCTTAAATTCAGATTGACGGAAATGAAGCGCGCGACATTTTCGGCCCGCTCCACATAGCGGCTCATCCAGTAAATCGCTTCTGCAACACGGCTTAACATGGTCCAATAGCAGGGAGCGGGGAGCGGGGAGCTTGGAGTAAAAACTCCGTACTCCCTGCTCCTGGCTCCCTGCTCCCTACTATTTTCACGACACTACCCAAGTATCCTTACTCCCACCACCCTGCGAGGAATTCACCACCAGCGAACCCTTCTTGAGCGCGACGCGCGTCAAACCGCCTGGCAACACAAAGATTTCCTTGCCATACACGATGAATGGCCGCAAATCGACATGCCGGCCTTCCAGGCCGTCGTCGGTCAATACCGGCACGCGAGACAGGCTCAACATTGGTTGAGCGATAAAATTGCGCGGCTCGGCTTTGATCTGCTCCGCGCAGCGGGCGTGTTCTTCAGCGCTCGCTCGCGGCCCGATCACGAGGCCATAGCCGCCCGATTCGTTTGCCGGTTTCACGACCAGCTTATCGATATTCTTCAGAACGTGATCGCGCTGGCTATCGTCCCAGCAAACGTACGTCGGCACATTCGGGATGATCGGCTCTTCGCTCAAATAGTACTTAATCACCTGCGGCACGTAGGCATACACCACCTTATCGTCGGCGATGCCGGTACCCGGAGCATTGGCCAAGGCGATTCGCCCCGCACGGTGGGCGTCGATCAAACCGGGAACGCCCAGCATGGAATCGGCGCGGAACGCCTTTGGATCGAGGAAGTCATCATCAATCCGGCGGTAAAGCACGTCGATCCGCTCGAAGCCCTTGGTGGTGCGCATGTAGACAAAGCCGTCGGACACCACCAAATCGCGGCCCTCGACCAGATCGATGCCCATCTGCTGGGCCAGGAACGAGTGCTCAAAGTAGGCCGAGTTGTACATGCCCGGCGAAAGAAGCGCCACGGATGGTGAACGAGTTTGATCGCCCATCAGGTACTGCAGCATGTCGAGCAGCCGGCTGCAATAATCGTCGACCGGCCGAATCGCCGACCGCTCGAACAACTGGGGAAACGTCTGCTTCATGAGCTGCCGGTTTTGCAACACATAAGAAACCCCCGACGGGCACCGCAAATTGTCTTCCAGCACGTAGTATTGGCCGTCGGTATCGCGAACCAGATCGGTCCCCGTGATATGGCACCAAACGCCGCGCGGCGGATTCAATCCAACGCACTGTGGGCGGAACCCCTTGGCAGTCGCCACGACATGTTCCGGCAGCACACCGTCTTTAACGATCCGCTGATCATGATAGAGGTCGTCGATCAGCATGTTCAGCGCGGTGATCCGCTGCCGCAGGCCACGCTCGAGCATGCTCCATTCATCGCGGCAAACGATTCGCGGCACGATATCGAACGGAATGATCCGTTCCGTCCCCTGGCGATCGCCGTAGACGTTGAAGGTGATCCCAAGCTGGATCATCGACCGATCGGCCGCCCGCTGGCGACGGACGAGGTCATCGGAGGACATGCTGTGGATCCGACCGTAGAGAGGCTGGCAATCAGGGCGAGGCCGGCCGGCCTCGTCGAACATCTCGTCATAGTAGCCGTCGTTCTGGTAGCCGGAAAACGAGAAAGACCGGGATTGGCTCGAGCCGCCCTGCTCCTGAACCTGGTTCGCAACTTCGCGACGCTTCATTTTCGACATCGCTTGATCCGTTGCCATATGTCTTACCCAGTTCTGCTAACCATAACGACAGTCAGACAAGTGTAAACCTCGACCGCATGAGCAAACGCCGCGCCGCTGCCAGCATGCAGCCAGGAGGCAATCTATTGGACGAGTCGTACCCTATTACCAGCCTTGAAGATACGTCAATTCATTCCCTTGAGTTGAATTCGTTTCCGGCTACTTTTCCCCGGCGAATTGCCTAGGAACTAAGCAGCGATCAATCTTCTAAGCGCGCCAACTAGCTCATGCGATAGAAGCCGCTAATCTAGCACTTCACGACCTAACCGGCGACCCTTTGTGCGCTCAAGCTGCCCGATTTGAATGATTTCCAATGGAACGTCTTCGAAATGGAACTTAGAGAAGGCAAAATGGGGCGGTTAAGGCGAGCCGGTTCCCAGGTCATCCGAGCCGTTGCGCGTTGAACTCGCCTTCCAGACGACGAGGTCAATCTCGTTCGCAAGAAAGCGAACGCTACCATCCGCAAAGAGCGTGTTCACGCCTCCCGGGTGCCCGCTTCGCGCCGTGCGCCATCCGTAAGCGGCGTAAAGCCGTTGGGGAGGAATCGTGGAATCCATCGTCACCGAAGTGATGCAGTCGAAGGTCGCCGCGTTCGGTAGATAATAGTGGTTGTACGTCGCACAGCGGTACTCGCCGCTGCACCACGCAAAACCTCGTGGGTCGTTTCCGTTACCCAATGTCGAATTGAAGTTCTTGGTCACAGTGCAGAGAGTATCTGACAGATCGGCTTCATCGGCAAAAGCAAGCGGAAATTTGTAATTGCGTTCCACAGTAGCACCGACGAAGGCGCTTTTCGAATCCCGCTGCGCTTCCTCCCCCAACAAGCTCTCGGACATCGCTGCCGTATGCGAGCTGCCATCGACGATTTTCGCCATGGTGGTCATTGAATTGACGTAGAAAACGCCGTCTGTTTCGAAGGGTGTGCCTCCCCCCGCGCCCGAGCCGGCGCACGCCACGTAGTTGGTCGGTCCAAATTGCGATTTCACCGGCTGACCGCGATCGCTGGGGCAGAGAAATTCCGGCAGTATTTGAGCGACACCAAGCTTATTGCGGTCGGCGATGGGATAGCCGGCGCCAGGCATGTAGAGAGGTAGCGACAGGTCCAAAAGATCGCGGACGGCCTGATTCTCCATGTATGGTAAAAGGTGCGCTAGCGACGACCAACGATAAAACGTTTGTGGATG
Source organism: uncultured Planctomycetaceae bacterium (assembly GCA_964526975.1). Lineage (GTDB taxonomy): Bacteria > Planctomycetota > Planctomycetia > Pirellulales > Lacipirellulaceae > JABDGM01. Next base: position 7,263 of record CAZGMU010000108.1, on the reverse strand, counting down.
AACAGGATCGCCCGGGTACGTCTTGGCGACCAACCCCGGCGGCAAGTGTTTCTCCGCCGATACGTAATTGTGTAGCGCCACTCCGAGCTGCTTGAGATTATTTAAACACTGCGTCCGCCGCGCAGCCTCTCGCGCGCTTTGAATGGCCGGCAACAACAGTGCGACCAGCACGCCGATAATGGCAATCACAACCAACAGCTCCACAATCGTAAAGCCGGTAGGTCCGCCGAGCCGAGGCGGACCTGTTGAGCGCGACCTGACGTGTCCGATGCACGAACCACCACGGCCCTCTCGGTTCGCGGGCCCTACATTGCCCACAACTGCGGACTTCGCCCAGCGCGATGCATCCACCGTGGCACAGCGATCGGAAGTTGGCGCTGCCATGCTCGGCCGTTTCCTATCCACGATTCCGGACCATGCTGCCCACCAAAATCGCGATGCTTAGCATCAAAACTCCGGCCGGTTCTGGAACAGAGCCGCTACCTAACGCGGCGCCACTCGCCGGTGTCGACTTTCC
>CAZGMU010000108.1:0-6730 GCA_964526975.1 uncultured Planctomycetaceae bacterium | reverse complement strand
AGTCCGCGTAGTCCGACGCATCGATCGTGCCGGGTGTATCGTCTTTCGGTAGCGTGGCGTTCGGTGAAGCTTTGCGCCACACGATGTAATCGGCTGCGTCGATGACGCCATCGTTATTGAAATCGCCGATAAGGCCAGCGGAAAGCGTCGGCACGACGACGAATGCCGTCGCTTCCGTAAATCCGACTTCGCCGGACCCGGCGTGCGCCGCGAATGTTCCGATCCGCGTTCCGTCGAACGCAAATCGGTCGATCCGCCCCGCCCCGTTGGAAGCACCCAGGATGCCAGCCAGGAAGCCATTACCATCCGGAGCTACGACCAGTTGTTGGGGAAATGGCAGATGTTCTTCGTCGGGCAGTAGGTTTTTGACATCCCAGGACGGGTCCATCTCTCCCTTTGAGAGCACGGTTTCGCCATCCAGCGAGAGTTCGCCATTGGCGAGCGCGAAACGCTTAATGTATCCAGACTGCAAACCGGAAACATAGAGAAAGCCGTCGTGCATCATCAGGCCGGTGGCTCCGTTGATTTCGGTCGCCGGCGGCGCGAAATACTCAGGGAACGTCGATACTGCGGCATCAGAGATCGCGATTCCGCCGCCACCGGAATTGAGAGGATCTGCATAGACTCCGACCAGCAGCTTGCCATCCAAAAAGACCATCGACGAGGCTTGAAACGGCCCAGAGTAAGAGTGCTCCGGGTCGTCTGAGTACTCTACCGACAACTGAAGCTTCGGTTTAGGATCGTGCACAGGATTTCCGGCAGCGTTGAAGCGCAAGACGCCGCCGGTCGTACTCGACAAATTCGCAACGAAAACGCTGCTTCCGTCCGGGCTGAACGTGATGGCGTTCGGAAATCGGATTCCGTCGCCCGTGTTGGCAAAAACTGTTCCAGCTGGATCCGACACCGTCCCGGTGGCAACATCATAGTCGTACCGCATGACTTGGTTGGATAGCGAACCCGAGACGTACAACTGCTTGAAATCCGGCGACATGGCAATGCCGGCCGCCTGATAGATATTCAGCGAGTGGTCGATAACGGTGTTGATATATGTCCCTGTATCGCTATAGCGATAGACGCTGTTCGAGAGCCGGTCGGCGATCAGCAGATCGGCCGCTCGCGATTCAGGCAGCGCAGCGAGAAACAACGCGACGCCCATCAATCGCACGAGCTGCGCGAAGTTGTGGCGGCGTTTTTGTCGTTCCGGGCTGGAAAACGCAAAGTGCAACACACTGTAGGCAAGTGCAATTTGCACTCGCACGCCGGTTGACTGGCCCCCGCCATTTTACAGGTTCGAGCAGGCCGAGGCCATTGTCAGCGATTGCCGCCCAGTCTGGAAAACCGAGCAGCATGTAGGACGGACAATCGCCGTCCAAACAGGCGAACTTAGCCGCGGCCACGCCTTGTCCGTCTCACCAGGCAGGCACACGCTCCGCCGAGCGAAAGCAACACAAATGAACCGGGCTCCGGGATATTACCCGCGACGATATTGTCGTACGTCATGCCGTCAAAGTCGTTCGACTCGAGGAATGTAACCTTGTTGAACGGAATTGCGTTGCTGACGCCGAGAAAGAAGATGTTGTGATCTCCTGACGCGGGACCGAGATTGATCGCGGGGACGTCAACCGAATAACTGGTAATGGTGTTGCTCAGTTGAACGGTGAGTGTATTCAATAATGCGTCGCCGCCGCCCATCACGTAGAGCCCAAACGCGGTGACCGGCTCACTAAGCTGAAATACACTGTCCACCGGCTGAGACGGATCTAAGCCGTCGGTCTCGGAGATCGACTTCGTACCGATGGCGAAATTCTGGAACGGCGTCCCATCGGTCGCAAACATTCCGCTGGTGGTTGCCGTGATGCCAGTGGGGCTGCCGGTGCCGGCGGGACCAGTGCGGAAGACCAGCGTTGGATCAAAAGCGGCATGGATGCCGGAGCCTGGGAATAGCTCAATGGGCGTGTCGATGCCATCGACGGGCTCGATGCCATACGAAGCCAACGAGGCCAGAAATTGGTTGAATGCCGCATCCGCGTTCGGACGCGGGCTGATATCCCCATCGGTGTGGTCCCAACCGAAGGTAACCACGGGATCCGCCCAGCTTGGTCGCGCCAAAGCGCTGAGCGAAACGAGACATACGGCCAAAACGGCCAAACGCAATGTGTTGCACTTCATTAGACTTCACCTCATGAAAACAGGTTGCAGTTCATCAAAGAAGCAAAAACTTCAACAAGAGAATACGGTTTCGTGTGACTTCAGCGGCTGTTGCTTTAGGATCAACGAAACGCACGATTCCAACAGGCAGGAACCAGGCAGGAAAAAACAGTTAAGGGAACCACATTCTAATGCGTATTAGAATGTGCAGCAACCACCTGGGCCGCCGAACTTTTCCTCGACGATTCATTTCGCCAGGCGAGAGCGGTAAGATACAGGTCACCTACCCCGCCAGCGACCGACTCGGACCGACTCGAAGGTGCCCGATGCTAGACGTTCTGCAATCCGACTATTGTGCGCAAAAGCTGAAGCTGCTTGGAGATCCGGAACGACTCCTGATCATTCAGGCCCTGCGAGGTGGCCCCCTCAATGTAGGTGAAATCGCCGAGCTGACCGGCCAGAAAATCGCCAACGTCTCGCATCACCTGAAGACCCTGCGCGAGGGGGAACTCGTCGAATGCAAGCGCGAGGGGCGATTTATTTCCTACCGGTTGCTCCCGGGCACCTACATCGAGTCTGCGTCTGGCAAGCCCGATCACCTGGACCTCGGCTGCTGCCGGCTGGAAATTCCCAAGCCGACCAATGGCAAAAAGTAAACTGGCAACCACATGACGTCACAAGCCGCCGTTCAATTCGATTCTTCCCCAATTGAAAATGCTACTCGCAAATACGCCGCCTGCGGCTACGGCATCATCCGCCAACTACTCTCGCCAACTGAGATCACAACGCTACAAGCGGAGGCCACGCAACTTCTCGAACGCACCGACCTGATCCACACGAACAACCTCCGCTGCCGCTGGCAACAAGATTGCGAAACTGACGCCTGTGTCTTCGACGCCTTCGACCCGGTCGTCGATTTTAGCCCGGCGTGCGAGCGCATTGCGAACGACCCGCGCATCCTTGAACTAGTCGCCACGATCTACGGCGAACCGGGTCGCCTCTTCAAAGACAAGCTGATCTTCAAGCCACCCGGCGCAACCGGCTACGCGATGCACCAGGACTACATCGCGTGGCCCACCTTCCCGCGCAGCTTCCTGACCGTCGTCGTCCCCCTCGACCGCGCCGACTCTACCAGCGGCTGCATCGAAGTCTTCCCCGGCTACCACAACCGCGGCTGCCTCATGCCGGAAGATGGTGAATATCACGAAATCCCCACAGGCGCGGTCGACGAGTCGTGCGCCGTCGAGCTCACGCTCTCCCCCGGCGACGTCGCATTCTTCAGCGGATTCATGCCCCACCGCTCCGCCCCCAACCGCTCCCGTTCCTGGCGACGCCAACTCTATTTGAGCTACAACGCCGCCAGCGAACTCGGCGATTACCGCACCAAGCACTACCGCGAATTCCACGATTGGCTCCGCACTCAATACGCCAAATACGGCCGCAACGACGTCTACTACTCGTAGAGAGCTAACCACAAAGACACGAAGGACACTAAGAAACCAAAGAAAAGAGAGAAGCAGGCTGATCCCTGCCGTTAAACAATCAGCAACCAAGCCAGCCAACTCTCTCGGATCTTGATTAGCGACGACCAGTGAAGATTAGTGGTCCCAACCTCTTCTTCGTGCCCTTCGTGCCTTAGTGGTTAATATCTCCACTACCAATCCTCAAATGGGTTCATCCAAGTTCCACATCTCGCTGAACGCCAACGATCTCCGAGCGTCCGCCGCGTTCCTCGAACTGCTGCTAGGCACCAAACCGATCCAACTCCATTCCAACTACGCGAAGTTTGAGCTCACCGATCCGCCGCTCGTCCTTTCACTAGTGCCCACAGAGGTGCCCACAAATTCCGGCATCAACCATTTGGGTTTCCGCCTCCCCAACCGCGCAACGCTCGACTCCCTTCAACAACGACTCCAAGCCGCCGGCATCCCACACGACATCGAAGAAAGCGTCGCCTGCTGCCACTCGCGACAGAGCAAGTTCTGGGTCCACGACCCAATGGGCAACCTGTGGGAATTTTATGTACTTGAAGATTCGGCCAACTGCGAATCAAAACCTGTCGGTACGCCCACCGTCATCAGTGTGCAAAAAAAGCAGCCAGAAGCAGCAGTCGAAAAATCTTGGGGCCACCGTCTCGGCACGCCGATTCCACAAAGCATTCCCGCCGAGAATGGATCGCTGGATGGAGTGGTGCTCGAAGGAACGTTCAACGCGCAACTTGCGGACGACGCCGTCGAGCACATTTTGACGGAGGCCTCACGGTCGCTACGAGCCGGCGGCACACTCCTCATCCATAGCCTCACCGCCGACCGAGTCCTCTCGACTCCACCGAAACTCCCCGGCCCGGCTTCCAAGGTCGAGCACGTACCGACATATCAAGAGTTGGTCGAAGCCATTGAAAAAGCCGGCTTTGTCGGAATCGAACTCGTCACCTTCGGCGAGTCGTACACGTTTACACACGCTGGGGCCGAGTTGCGAGAGACAAAACTCCAAGCCACGCGCAGCGGCCCAACCGGCCAACTCAACCACATCGCCATTTATCGCGGCCCCTTCGCCGAGCTCCGCGACGACTCCGACTGTATTTTCCGCCGCGGCGAACCAACCAGAATCGACGATGAAACCTGCCGACGACTGCAAAACTCTTCAGCATCCGGCCAATTCGTTTTGTTGACTGAAGCCCCGGCGCGGTAGGATTTACGATATGGAAACCAAGCCGCCAGCCCGACTCCGCACGCTACGAATCACGTGGTCGGTGGTGTGGGGTGTCGGGACCATCTTGCTATTCGTGTTGTGGTTACGAAGTTACGAAAAAACAGAAGTGCTTGAGCGAACGAGCGAAAACGAAATAGGCACGGACATCGTTTCTGAGTCGGGCACGCTCTCTTTCAGTCGTGAAGATCTTCGGCGGTTTGAAAGTTTCCTCCCACCAGAACCTCATGGTTGGAGATACCAGGAATACGAACGAAGCTTCGAAAGAAAAGTTTCCCGCTTCGCATTTGCCTGGAACGACGCCAAGATGGAAGTGCGCGTACCCTACTGGTACCCTTTCGTATTCTTCACAATCGCTGCTGTCCTCCCCTGGATCAGTTGGAAATTCTCACTCCGCACACTGCTCGCCGCCACGACACTGGTTGCCGTAGTATTGGGTGCAGTTGTCTACTCAATGCGTTGAGGCGCAGATATGAAATACCGCAAGCTGCGAATCGCGTGGTCGGTTTTTTGGGGTGTCGGGTGTTTGCTGCTCGTTGTGCTGTGGGCACGGAGTCGCCATATATCCGAAGCTGCTGTACTTCAAGGGAGCAGCCAGTATCTTGGAGTCTCATCCGAAGTTTCAAGATTGCAAATTGGTTGGGTTAGTGGAACACTGCCACAGTCCGGTGTCACATCAGCAGCAATCGACCCGTCTACCGTGCGTGCGCTTGATCGTGCTTATCTTGAGACTGTTGGAAAGCTGGGGTTTGGAATTCAGTTCGGTACTATTCACATGGGATTCACGACTCCCCATTGGTTCCAAACGCTTCTATTTGCGGCCCTAGGCGTTGTGCCCTGGATACGCTGGCGCTTTACACTCCGCACTATGCTAATCGCCACAACGTTGGTTGCCGTTGTGCTGGGATTGGCGCTTTGGGCGGCACGAACGTGAATTCGAGAGCCGTTTACGGCTCTTTCTCGCGCAGCGATATTAGGCCCGTCGTTTACGACGGGTCGGCAATGGGAATGAACCGCACGAAAACAGCCCCACTCATGGGGCTTCTCGCTGCCTTAAGCCGTTTACGACGAGAAGCCCTGTGAACAGGGCTCAAACGATTTTCCATTACGCCCGAAAACCCGTCGTAAACGACGGGCCTATTACGGAGAAAGGGGCATGAATGCCCCTCAGCCGAATTTCCAGCCGTCTTCGAGACGTTCACGCTTAGGGCATATTCCCCGCCCTTGACCAACCGCCACCTTCCGTTTTAGGCTATTGGGTTCACCAAAAGTTGCATAAAGAGCCTTTTTGACAGGTGTTATCATGGGCGTTCCCAAGCGCAAACAATCGAATTCGCGAACCGGCATGCGGCGTTCGCACCACGCTCTCACGGCGAAGCAGCTTCAAGCTTGCCCCAAGTGCAGCACGATGAAGCCGTCGCACGTCGTTTGCCCCAACTGTGGCCACTACGCCGGTCGCACGATCGTCGAAACAGAGTAGCGGGGAGCGGGGAGCCCGGAGCGGGGAGTTTCATACATCCTGCTCGCGCGACTCGTTGTCGTACATGGCCGACTCCGCGAAAGTCGCGTTCCTCTTTCCTGGCCAAGGCGCTCAGTCGGTCGGCATGGGCGCAACCGTCTGTGCCAAAGTCTCTGCCGCAAAAGCGCTGTTCGACCAGGCATCGGCCATCCTCGGCTACGACCTCTACGAGTTATGCGCCGCAGGCCCAGCCGCCGAATTAGACACAACCATCTATAGCCAGCCGGCCCTCTTCGTCGCCAGCCTCGCCGCACTGGAGCAACTGAAGCAAGACTTACCCAGCGTCGTCGAAAGCTGTTCGGCCGCCGCTGGCCTCAGCCTCGGCGAATACACGGCCCTCGTCTTTGCCGGCGT
>CAZGMU010000107.1:4310-12444 GCA_964526975.1 uncultured Planctomycetaceae bacterium | reverse complement strand
ATCGACCAACTGAGCGAGATTCCCCTGCCCGGCCGAATGCTCGGGTCCGGCGCTGCGCACGATGGCAATCGGGCGGCTGCTTCGGCCCCGTTGGGCTTCATCGCCGGCGCGGAGAATCGGCTCGTTGCTAGCACGCTCCATCGGTTGCTCGCCGGGGCGACGACCACGGCCACACCCAAACTGCTAGCGCTGTTCGGCTCCACTGGCACGGGTAAAACGCACTTGGTGCATGGTCTGGTGAACTACTGGAACACCCATCACGGCGCGGAGAGCGCCGCTTATTTCACGGCGGCCGATTTTTATCGAGGTCTGCTCGACGCAATCAAACGCGAAACCGTGGCGGATTTTCATGCCGAGTTGCGCCGTCATCGCTTACTGGTGGTCGACGATCTGCATCAGCTTCCCAGCGATGATTACGTATCGCGTGAATTTCGTTTCACGCTCGACGCTTTTGAAGAAAAAGGCGGCACGGTCGTGGTGACGTCGCTTCGTCCGGCGCAGACGCTCGCCAACATTTCAGCCGACGTGCGGAGCCGCCTCTCGGCTGGCCTGTCGCTGCAACTGGCACAGCCAGTCGGTGCTACGCGCGTGCGGATCATTCGTCGGGCAGCGGAGTCGTTAGGGCATCCACTCTCCGACAAGACGGCAACTCGGTTAGCCAATCATGCCGATGGGAACGCCAACGATTTGTTTGGAGCTGTGTTCGAGTTCTGCGCACAAACCGACCGCAACTCGGATGTTCCGTCTCGATTCACACGCCAGCCGCAACTCCGCGAGATCATCGCCGCTGCCGCACGCCACTTTGGCTTGCCCCAAAAAGATTTAAAGAGCCAATCTCGCAAGCAGTCGATCGTCAAAGCCCGGGCCGTGGCAATTTACCTGGCCCGCCAGCTTTCCGACGCCAGTTATGACCAGATCGGCCAAACGCTGGGGGACCGCGACCACACCACGATCATCCACAATTACCGCAAAATCGAACAAGAACGCACGCACGACCCCACTATTCGCGAAGCGATCGAGGAGCTTACGCGTATCCTTCGCACCCGCTGATAGGTAGTGGATAACTTGTAGATTGAATGTCGCGTTCCACTCACTAAATTGCTGTGATCGACACTCCAAAACGAATCTCCAACCAAACACGACCAACCATCGACATTGCACAAACAGGCAAACAACAGCGAATCGTCAGGTTTTCCACCGTCGAAAATTCGCCGCATCTGCAAGCAAGGCAACCAACTTCGAGCTATCTGAAAGCTGTAATCGACATTCGATGCCGCCGTGTAATTACTACTACAAAAAATAAATATCTATTAGATAATTTGATTCAAAACTCGTCCGGTGGCTAAGCCGTTCGAAACACAACCTGGGAGAACGCATTGACCGCGTTCAAAAGGACTCCACACCAATGAAAATCACTTGCAACCGAGAAAAAATGTTGCACGCGTTTCAGACAGTCGCGGCAATTGCGCCAGCTCGTAGTCCGAAGCCGATTTTGCAGAACGTCAAATTGGAAGTGGCCGAGAGCAAGGCAACTCTGATGGCCACGGATCTCGAAGTTGGTATTCGCTACGAGATGGACGGCATCGAAGTCGAATCGCCGGGCGCTGCTGTGCTGCCGGTCGGTCGCTTCGGCTCGATCTTGCGGGAGTCGAGCGACGCCACGTTCCGGATCGAGTCGGGCAGCGATGGCACGACGATCCGTGGCGAGCGGAGCCAGTTCAAGCTGCCGTCGGAGAATCCGCAAGACTTTCCGCCGATTGCTGAATTTGGCGAATCGAGCTATTACGAGATTTCGGCTCGACTTTTCCGCGAGCTGATCCGCCGAACGATCTTTGCAACCGACAATGAGAGCAGCCGCTATGCTCTGGGCGGCATCAAGCTCGAATGGAAAGACAACCTGCTCACGGCGGTTGGCACCGACGGCCGTCGTCTTGCCAAGATGGAAGGACCAGCTCAAGGAGTCGGCTCCCCCGCTCCGTTTGGCGACGTCACGGTCGTGCCGACGCGAGCCATGAACTTGATCGAACGGGCACTGGTCGAAGATGGGAGCGAAGTGCAACTTGCGGTTCGGCAGAACGACATTTTGGTGAAGAACCCACGAGCGACGATCTACTCGCGGCTGCTCGAAGGCCGCTATCCACGTTGGCGTGATGTGTTTCCGCAGCGGCCAAACTCAACGAAGATCGATTTGAGCGTCGCCCCGGTGTACTCAGCCGTTCGCCAAGCCGCGATTGTGACCAGCGAGGAAAGCCGCGGCATCGACTTTACGTTCGGCGGCGGCAGCCTGGTTCTCGCAGGCCAAACCGCCGAGGTGGGCCAGTCACGCATTGAGCTGCCGATCGCGCACGACGGCGAGCCGATTTCGATCACGCTCGACCCTCGTTTCGTGAGCGATTTCCTCAAAGTTCTAGACCCCGAAAAGAACTTTACGATCGATTTGCAAGACAGCGATGCCGCTGCGGTTTGCACGACGGATGATGGTTATGGCTACGTGATCATGCCTTTGGCAAGGGACCGATAACCACCCGCCTCGTCTGACGGTTGATGGAAACTTTTTGAGATTTTATTTGCTGGGATTTTTCTAAATACATGCATTCTGCTCAGGACCTTGCTGCCGACTTTCTCGCTCGCCGTGATCGCGAGCAGCGCCGGTATCGCGCACGCAAGCCGAAAGCGATCGGGAACATACTAGCACAGCTTATCACCGCGCGAGGCATCGGGCGGATTCAAGCCACGGCCGATTTCACCGCCGCCTGGCGACAGGCGGCAGGAGAAACAATGGCGAAGTTTACCCGACCGGGTCGCATTCGCCGCGGCATCTTGGAAGTGACCGCGGCCAACTCGATGATCATCCAAGAGCTGACTTACCAGAAACAACAAATCCTGACCCAACTACAAACCGCCCTGCCCGACGCGAAAATCCGCGATATCCGCTTCCGCGTCGGCAACATTTCATAAAATAAATAAGAGAATCAAAGACATTCACCACGGAGACACGGAGGACACAGAGAAAACAAAAGGAACACTAATCTTCACTAATTAGACCTAGTGGTCAGTCAAAGTTGATTTGAGGGTGTAGCTGGACTCGCAAGAGTCCAGCCCACACGGTCAGGACCGAATTCTTGCGAATTCAGCTACCATCAAATCGGAGCTGACAAACCACTGGAGTTTTATTTATTAGCGCCGATTAGTATTCCCTCCTGTTTTCTCCGTGTCCTCCGTGTCTCCGTGGTGAATTCTTCCGAATCACCAAAGCAGGCATAAACCAACAAGATGGCTGAAGTAAACGAAAACGATCAACCTGAAAAGAAACCCGCTGCCCCGCGCGAGGCGGGCCAATACTCGTCCGAAGATCTACAGCATCTCTCCGACTTGGAGCACGTGCGCGAACGTCCGAGTATGTACATCGGCGACACCACGCAGCGCGGTCTGCATCACCTCGTCTACGAAGTCGTCGACAACTCGATCGATGAAGCGATGGCCGGTCATGCCACAACCGTGAGCGTGTCGATCAACGTCGACGGCAGCATCACGGTGGAAGACGATGGCCGCGGCATTCCGGTCGAGCGCCACGCGCAGCTCTCCGAAGAAGCCGGGCGCGATATGTCGACGCTTGAAGGCGTGATGACGGTTCTCAAATTCGGCGGCAAGTTCGAGAAAGGCGCTTATCAAACGTCCGGCGGTTTGCACGGCGTCGGCGTCACGGTCGTCAACTTCCTTTCCGAATGGTGTGAAGTCGAAGTCTGCCGCGACGGCCAGGTTTACCACCAGGAATACGAGCGCGGCATTCCCAAGACCGACGTCCGCCGCGTCGGCAATACCACCAAACGCGGCACGAAGACCACGTTCAAGCCCGATCCGCAGATTTTCTCCACCACGAAGTACGTCTTTGCCATTCTGCAAAAGCGCATGCAAGAGCTGGCCTTTCTCAACCAAGGCGTGCGCATCACAATCGCCGACGAGCGCACGGGCGAGAAGGAATCGTACCACTACGAGGATGGCCTGCGCGAATACGTCGCCCACCTGAACCGCGCCAGCGAGCCGATCCATTCGGAAATTCTCTACATCAAGGGCGAAGAGGAAGGCGTCACGGTCGAAGTCGCCATGCAGTATTCGGCCGAATACACCGAAAACGTTCACTCGTACGTCAACAACATCAACACGACCGAAGGCGGCACGCACCTCTCCGGCTTCCGCACCGCGCTCACGCGCTGCATCAACAAGTACGGCAAGGACAGCGGTCTCTTCAAAGACCTCGTTCCCACGGGCGAGGATTTCCGCGAGGGCCTCACGGCCGTCATCAGTTGCCGCGTGCCTCATCCACAATTCGAAGGGCAAACGAAAACCAAGCTCGGCAACGGCGAAGTCGAAGGCATTGTCAACTCGCTCTTCGGCGAGTACCTCAACAAGTTTCTCGAAGAGAACCCCAAGGCGGCCAAAGCGATCGGCAACAAAGGCCTGTTGGCGGCCGAGGCGCGCGTCGCTGCTCGCAAGCAGAAAGAGTTGATTCGCGAGCGCAAAGGCGCTCTCTCCGGCGGCGGCCTCCCTGGCAAGCTCCGCGATTGCTCCAGCCGCGATGTCGACAAATGCGAGCTGTACCTGGTGGAAGGCGATTCGGCCGGCGGCTCGGCCGAGGGTGGCCGTATTCGCGAATACCAGGCGATTCTGCCTCTGCGCGGCAAGATCATCAACGCCTACAAATCGCGCGAAGACAAGGTGCTCGCCAACGAAGAAATCCGCAGCATGATCTCCGCCGTCGGCACCGGCATCGGCGAGGATCAGGACCTCTCCAAGCGCCGCTACGGCCGCATCGTCATCATGACCGATGCCGACGTCGACGGCTCGCACATCCGCACGCTGCTCCTCACGTTCTTCTATCGCCAGATGTTCGAACTCGTGAAGGGCGGGCATGTGTACGTTGCCCAGCCGCCGCTCTTCCGCGTGAAAACTAAATCGAGCACCTACTACGTGCAAACCGAAGAGGAAATGCGCAATCAGCTCCTGGATGTCGGCTTGGCCAACGCCGTTTTCGACCCAAGCGATGGACGGCTCGTCGAAGGCGAAGAGATGACGCGGCTCGTTCGAACATTGGCCGTCCTCGAGGAATCGCTGATCGCGCTGGAACGCCGCGGCATCAGTCTGAAGATTCACGCCGAACGCCAGGACACTTCGGGCCGGCTTCCCATTTACCACGTCTACATCGATGGCCGCGAAGAATGGTTCACCACTCGTGGCGACCTCGACAGCTTCATCGCTACCCAAGAGAAAGCCGCCGGCGGCAAGCTCGACGTTGACGTCGGCATGCACACCCCCAGCACACAGGCCCCCAGCACCAACGGTGACGGCGAACCAACCAACGGTGAGGCCGCTTCAGCAGCCGCGGCCCCCCGCCTCCGTATCGTCGAACTCCACGAAGTCCGCACAATCAACACCGCCCTCACCGATCTCGCCAAATTCGGCTTCTCGATCGAAGCACTCATCCCCCAAGAGCGCACGGGCGAGGAAACCAGCCGCTACACGCTCCGCCGTGGCGAAAACGAAACCGGCCTGGAAGATCTTCGCGGCCTCCCCGCCGCCATCCGCGACGCCGGCCAGAAGGTTCTCCACGTCACCCGTTTCAAAGGCCTCGGCGAAATGAATGCCGAAGAGCTGCGCGACACCACGCTCGACCCCACCAACCGCACGCTCTTGCAGGTAAAAATGGAAGACGCCGGCAGCGCCGACAACCTGTTCCGCGTCCTCATGGGCGACCAGGTCGAGCCCCGCCGCGAGTTCATCCAGAAGCACGCGCTCGATGTGCGGAATTTGGATGTGTAATTATTCCCTCTGTCCCTCCAGAAGAGGGTCAGAGTAAGGGTGCTTTTGCCGAGTCGTTATCCTGTACTCCAGTCGAACTGGTGTCCTGCTATAATGCCTTTGTGCGAAGCCTCGTTTCACTAGGTTCTATATGGAAACTATTCGTGTAATATTTGAAGACGGCGTGTTTCGACCAGTCGTCCCGGTAAGCTTACCAGAACACGCTGAGTTTGATGTTGAACCAAGACCAGTTCTGTCGCCGAAATCCGAAAATGGAGCCGAACGGCAGTTTGGCACCGATGAAGGTATGCGCAAAGTCTACGCGATTCTCAGCGAACGCTTCGATTCGGGACATACCGATACAGCGGCTCGGCATAACGAGCATCAACCATGAGAGCAGCGTTCCTCGATACGGTAGGAATGCTCGCCATCTGGGACGTCGCAGACCAATGGCATTCAGTGGCTGGGCAGGCGTTCGACAATCTGCTGCGAAACAATATTTCGTTGGTGTCCACGAGCTTTGTGCTAATGGAATGTGGTAATGCCGCCGCGCGGCGACCCTTCCGCGATCGTATTGCAAAGCTGCGAATGCAGCTTATTGAAGATGGCCTGATATTTGACCCCACGGCCGATGAAATTGAGAAAGCATGGAACGCATACGACCGCGGGCAGGCTGGGTCCGCCGGCATCGTGGATCACGTGTCGTTCGTTGTTATGCGCAGGCTCGGCATTCTCCAGGCATTTACCAACGACACGCATTTCACCGCCGCCAGTTTCGAAACGCTATTCTAACTCACCACTATATTCGTATGGGCAAAGCATCTTGGATATGCTTCGATTGTCGTAAGGCAGTGCGCCGCGAGACGCACTATGCCGGCATGATCGAATGTCCGAATTGTGGGAAGCCGATGCGCTATCTAGGATACAAAATCCCTGTGCCGCCAAAACGCAGCATAAGAAAATGGGAATCGCTGCGGTTACAACTTGCTCAAGAGCGGCAAGTCGATGAACAGCAAGCGTTCGAAGCCGCCGTTCGGCATCGTCATTCCACCGAACAAGAAATCGAACAGCTCGAATCAATGGGGCCTAATGCCGGCAGAGAAAGGACCATTCGCCTTCTACGCAAGCAACTCGATGCGGATTAGCCAGCCACTTCAAATACTAACCTCTACTACCGAAACATTCACAATGCATTGGCGCACTAAACTTATCCACTCAGCTGCCCAAGCCCCCACCGGCTTCCGCTCGCTTACCACGCCGACCTATCGCGCGTCGACCACCATTTTCAATACCCTCGCCGATGCCTACCAAGGCTGGCGGCCCGGCGGCCCTTACACGTACGGCATCTATGGCACGCCCACCACGCTCGAGTTGGCCGCGCGCATCGCCGAAATGGAAAACGCTCGCCACACGTTCATTGTCCCCAGCGGCCAGTCGGCCATCGCCCTCATCTATCTCGTCTATTGCACCACCGGCTCGCACGCGCTAGTGCCTGAAAGCGCCTACGGCAACAGCCACGAAATCGCCGACCACCTGCTCACCGGCTTCGACATCGAAGTCGAATCGTATGACCCAATGATCGCCGGCGGCATCGCCAAGCTCATTCGTCCGAACACAAAACTGATTTGGACCGAAAGCCCCGGCTCGATCACGATGGAAGTGCAAGACATTCCCGCGATCGTCGCCGCTGCCCGCCCGCACCAAGTTCCCGTCGCGATCGACAACACCTACGCCGCCGGCGTCCTGTTCGATGCCTTCGCCGCGGGCGTCGACGTCAGCATGCAGGCCCTCACTAAATACGTCGGCGGCCACAGCGACCTCCTCCTCGGCACCGTCTCCGTGCGCGACGAAGCCGCCATGAAGCAAGTCGGCAAAATCTACCGCCTCCTCGGCCTCGCCGTCTCGCCAGATGATTGCACGCTCGCTCTCCGCGGCCTGCAAACGCTCGGCGTCCGCCTGGCCCAACTCGAACAGTCGACTCTCGCCATCGCGCACTGGCTAAAGCAGCGCCCCGAAATCGACCTCGTCCTCCACCCCGCCCTCCCCGACTGCCCCGGCCACGACACCTGGCAGCGCGACTTCACCGGCTCCGCCAGCATTTTCTCGATCGTCTTCAAGAAAGATTGGACGCCCGACCGCATCATGCGCTTTGTCGATAGCCTCAAACTCTTCAAAATCGGCTACAGCTGGGGCGGCGTCACGAGCCTCGTCATGGCCTACTCGTCCCTCGACCGCCAACACCGCAACTATGGCCGACAGCTCGTGCGGTTTAATGTTGGGCTGGAAGAACCGGCGGATCTTATTGCCGATATCGAACAAGCGATGTCTCAAGCCACCA
>CAZGMU010000107.1:0-4300 GCA_964526975.1 uncultured Planctomycetaceae bacterium | reverse complement strand
GCAGAATTCGCATGAATTCGGATCTACATACGCTTGCCTTAATCGACCACATAAACGACACATTGTTACAATTCCTCCAGGAGCCGTTGACGGCGCCAAAATGATTTCGCGGTGTGGGCTTTGGCGCATAAATGATTTCATTCGCTAAACGGGGGCTCTCATGAACTACTGGTTCGACGCATTTACCGGAATTACGTGGAATGAATTTCGCACCGCTGGAGCAAAAGTAACAGGTTTTCGTGAGCACAACTGGAAACGAGCGGAGAAGATTCGTACCGGCGATATTTTCCTTTGCTATATGGTTGGCGTCAAACGTTGGGTGGGTCTTCTTGAAGTAACTGGCGAGCGCTACCGCGATGAAACACCAATCTGGCGCGAAGAGATCTTCCCGGTACGATTCCCCGTTAGGCCATTGGTGACGCTGGAGGCAGAGTTCGGCGTTCCAATGAAGGACATGGAAGGAAAACTTACATTCTTCCCAATGGGCGGCACTAAATGGTCTGGCTGGGTGCGAAGCTCGCCGACGCGTTATGATGGAGTCGACGGTATCGCAATTGCGGATATCCTACGAGAGTTTCAGAAGGATCCGGTTCAGCGCCCGGTCGATCCGAAGTTGCTAAAGCGGTCTAGCAATTTATACAAGCTTAAGAAGGATGGGGCACATGGCACCGAGCGAATCGTCAGCGTTCCGTCTGATGAGTCCGAGGAAAATGAAATTGCCATCGCGCCTACGAGTGATGCTACACATACCGAGATTCAGTGGCGGCTTCTCGATTTAGGATCGAGGATGGGCTTAAGAGTTTGGGCACCGAAGTCGGACCGCGGCCGTGCATGGAACGGCGCGGTTATAAATAGCATCGAGAATCTCCTGGAAGGGCTGCCGACTCAATTTGACGAGGTTACGCAGCGAACGATCGAAAACATCGATGTACTTTGGTTGAGTGGAAATGCAATTGTCGGTGCATTCGAGGTCGAACACTCAACAAGTATCTATTCGGGACTACTGAGAATGTCCGATTTGCTAACCATGCAGCCAAATATTGACATCAAACTATATTTGGTTGCCCCGGAGGAACGCTACACAAAGTTTAAAAATGAAGTGGCGAGAGCAACATTTGCAGCGCCAAACAAGCCGCTTCATGAAATGTGTGGCTTTCTGCCATATCGATCACTCTGCGATCGCCTTGATCAAGCGAAAGATTTTCTCCCGTATTTAAAACCAGATTTCATTGACGAAATAACCGAATTTTACGATCCTGCTGAAGAATTCGACGCTTGAACCGTATTGCGTAGTCTTTGATATAATCAAAGCATGACCACTCCCAAACTCACCGATGAAATGCGTCAAGCGCTTGCGATCCATCCAGGCGGCCCCATCCCAATTGAGGATGAACAGACGCAGAACCTTTATGTGCTGTTGACTAAGGACGATTACTGCCGCATGCAGGACGACTACTATCGTCGCGAACTGCAAATCGCTTTCGACCAGGTCGATCGTGGCGAAGTCAGCGATCTGAATATGAACGCCCTCCTCGCCGAAGCCAATCGTCGCCACGCGGCCCGCCAATAAGACGAGACGGAAATCATGCGGCTCCGTAAATCGACGATTGCGGAGCAGGATTTATTCGCGATCTGGGATTATATCGCTCAAAGCAGCCCAACCGCCGCAGACCGTTTCTTGCTCCGGCTGGCAAATCGCTTCCAGTCTCTGCTGAAGAATCCGCTAAGTGGCGAATCCCAGGAGCGTTTTCGGACTGGGCTCCGCTCGATTGTGGAAGGCAACTACTTAGTTTTCTACGAATCACGACCGAATGAAATCCTAATCTACCGTGTCTTGCATGGAGCACGAAACTGGGAAGAACTATTGTCCGATCCTGAGCCTTAAGAAAACGGCGCAAACGCGGCAATCACAGAAACTATCCTAAAAGAACTTCACCGGCAAATTCGGCCCCGGCACACCGTCCGGAAGATAAACCCGCTTGGTCTTTTGCTTATTATCGACGCGAATACTTGCATTCGTCGCCGGCAGCGGTGAGCACTCATCGCGTACGACAAATTCGCTCGGCCCAACATGCGATAGCGCGTACGACTGTCCGCCAATAATCAGCGTCAGCACGACGTTCGCAGAATAGGGCGTAACGGTTGCCATGTCGGATAAAGCAGAACTACTAGAACGGGCGAAACGCTACGCATATCGTAACGGCACGAAGATCGTCAGTACAGTCGAGTTTGGCCACGGAATGGAAGGCTCGGTATGGGTTTCGCAAAAAGACTCAGCAATCAAGATTATACGCAATCGCAAAAACTACGTCGATGAACTTGAGGCATACAAGCGCCTACAATCGGCCGGTGTGCGCCAACTTTGCGGCTTTGCCGTTCCTTGGTTGTTAGGTTCGGATGATGAACTTCAGGCGATCGAGATGGAAATTGTGCAGAAACCGTACCTATTGGATTTCGGCAAAGTGTACTTTGACGGAGAGCAATTGCATATCTACGATCCGCGCGATCTACAACAAGACCGCAATCGATCGCAATCATTGTATAGTACCGCCGACTGGTCTCGCGTCGCGATGGCTCTTCACGTGCTTGAATCACAGTTTGGAATCTATTACGCAGACGCGCGACCGAGCAACATCGACTGCGGTGTGTCAACGAAGGACGATCCCGATTGGGACAAAGAACCCGATCTCGACTATTCCCAGTACGAAGACGAAGCAAACGAAGAATAACGAGAGCCCACCTCTCCTCCGGCGAGCCACGCTCGCCGGCTGTTGGATCATTTGTTCTCGCTGGCGTGTTACCACACAAAATCTACCGCCGCCGCCGCACCGTTGTACCACAGGCGGCCATCGACGTTGGCGGGGCTCGAGGTGCCGCCGACGACTTGCGTGGTCGTCGGTGCGGCGTCGGACGCCAATTGCACGTTGTCGAGCCACATCACCTGGTAGCCGCCCCGCAGTGCGATGTGTTTCGTGATCGGGTAGGCGGCCGAGAAGTCGATCTCGCCGACAAACGCCAGCGCCGTGTCGTCGCTACTATCGCGGGCGACAATCGTGGAGGTCATGCGATTGTCGGCCACGTTCGCAAACGCGCCCGCCTTGAGCGCGACGATCATTCGCAGCGGGTTGCCCGGATTGGTGAGCGCAAGATCGGTGCCCATCTGGCCGCCGTACAAGTGGTTGTTGTCGTCCCATCGAACGTAGGCCGCGGGCGAGGCAATATCGACGTTGAGTCTATCGTGGAGTTCGATCCAGCGGAAGCCGCCGAAGATCGTGCAGCCTTCCGTAATCTGCCGGTGCAGGTTGATTTCCGAGCTGTCCAGATCGGTCGTGTAGAGAGTGTTGATGGGACCGCTGCCCAGAATCGTTACGCCAATCCCCGCAATGCGAAATGTCGTAATGCTGGAAATATCCGCCGTGGCGGAGGAATCGCGGTTGTTGAAGTAGCGCCCTTCCCAAATCCAGTTTTCGTCCATGCGGCGCGAGATCGTCAGATCCGGCCCGGCTTCCCAGCCAAAACCATAATCGCTGCCGTTGATGATGCTGCCGAGAGTGCCAGTGGGAGGCGAAACGATCACAGCCTTGTCGGGCCGCGAACGATGCAGAAATACAGCACCGACCGAGACGCAATACGTTGGCTCGCAGCTTGGCGCGACCCACAGCAGGCCGCTATCGCAATCTGCGCAAGAGTCGCTAACCGTAGCCGCTTGAGCCGGCTCAGGATCGCTGATGAACACAATCTGGGCATCGCGAGTCAACGAAGAGTCGGCCGTCACGCTGGGCAGCGAGCAAGGCGCCATCCAATCGAGCGATACGATTTGCAATTCGCTTGGTGAAGCGATGGCCGTGCTTCCCGATATCATCCACAGTAGCGCAATCGCGCTCGATTTACGTAACATCGACTTCATCTCCCGCCCTGTTCCGTCAAACGACCTGCCAGCAAGCAATCGCCCGCCATTGGTCCTATCGACGCCAGCGAAGCATCGAGGTGGATTTACTAATTCAAGTGCGCAGAATCTCGTTCACGCACCAACGCGGAACAATCGGCAAACTTTGCCATGGTGGAAAACAGACGCGCCGCCGATCGGCAAATCCCCCCAATAGATTCCGCGCAATAATCCAAACAGAACCACAGGTTAGTTAGCGTCGGCCGCCAGGCCGAATCTCCACCAACACGTCCCCAATAAGCGCAAAAGAGTAATTTGCCCCAATGGGCCGAATTTCCCTGACCGCTCCTTTTTAACAAAAGGAAGCAGAGAAAACAGAAGTCCTGCTTTCGATCAGAAATCAGCTAACGAGAA
>CAZGMU010000106.1:12290-12529 GCA_964526975.1 uncultured Planctomycetaceae bacterium | reverse complement strand
CAGATGCTCCTCGGCGCGTATCACGTGTGAAATCCGCATGTCGTGATCGTCGACCACGGTGGCCAAGTGGTAGAGGCACGTGCCGTCGGCTCGCTGAATAACATGATCCTGCTCGCTGGCCCATTCGATCCGCACCTCGCCCCGCACGAGGTCGTTGAGCACGAACTGGCCTTCACGCGGCATCAACAACCGAACGACGCCTGCTCGTCCCTCCGCCTCGAATCGCCTGGCATCCGCGT
>CAZGMU010000106.1:5671-12280 GCA_964526975.1 uncultured Planctomycetaceae bacterium | reverse complement strand
TGGAAACTGATGGCCTCGCCGAGGCTTGCCGCTTCCTCGGGCGGTTCGGCCGCGTCGGTTTCCGCGCGCCAGCGCCGACTATAAACAAACGATCGGCCTTCCGATTGAGCCGCGTCACGCTCCGCCTGCAATTCCTCGGGCTTAGCATAATCGCGGTACGCAGCACCGACCTCGAGCAGTTGTTTCACCGCCGCCTGGTGCTTTTCGAGCCGCTGCGATTGATAATAGGGTGCGTATGGTCCGTCGACGCCAGGGCCCTCGTCCCAATCGAGCCCCACCCACTTCAAGCCGTGCAAAATCGGCGCGAGCGCTTCTTCGACATTTCGCTGCGCATCCGTATCATCGATCCGCAGAATGAACTGCCCGCCCTGCCCCCGGGCAAAGAGCCAATTGAAAAGCGCCGTCCGGACGCCACCAATGTGCAGGTAACCGGTCGGACTAGGTGCGAATCGTGTGCGTACTGACATGAGTCGATTTCATCGGTGCTGGAATGAGGTACCCAAAAGGAGGGTGCTATTGATGACTGCGCTGTCAATGAGCCAAGCAAGCCGGGGCGTCCTCGCCTCCGTCGGGGCGGAGGACCGCCCGGCTCGCTCCGAATATTAAAGTCAATAGCCGCGCACGAATCCACAATATCCAGCATCCTGCTCAATACATCCAGCCCTATGCCGCGCGCCCTTCCGTTTTCATTCTTCGCAGACGCTTGCGGTCTGCCTTGCTCAGCCTGCGATCGCCGTCGGAAGATTCGTCATCATCTTCATTTGCGTCGTAACGCTCGCGCTCGAAGCGGCTGCCATCGACCCAGCGGCTGGAGTCGGCCGGGGATTTCACCGTCTGAACAGTGTGTCGCGAGATGCTTACTGTCGCCGGCGACGAACTTGCGGTCGTAGCTTGCACCGGCTTGCTGGTCATGTTCTTTTGTGGTTCGGTGTTCCCAGGCTGTTTCTGTTTCACTTGTTGGCGATGCGTGATCAAGCCTTGGGCATCCAAAACCACATATCGAGCGTTTGCCACAATGCCGGTCAAAAGCAACCAGTGACCCATCAATAAGGGAGCGGTCGTAACGATGGGCTGCAACTCAGCGCTCACTGCTGGGCCATATCCAAGGTAACTGGTCGCACTAGCGGCGTAACAAACTCCCGCGCCAGCCACCAATGCGCCAGCCATCCGACACTCGCGAACATCCAGCAACACTCGAACATACATCCAAGTGAGCGGTAAGCCTGCCAGAGCAATCCACCAGGCAGCGCCATCGCGCAAGGCCGACCACCCTGTCGCACGGGAAAGCACATCGGCCAATACCTCGTGCAAGCCTAGGACGCTGTTCGCACTCAACACCAGGCACGCCAACGCCGCTCCTAGCCACACCCGGTAACGCCCGCGGAAGTCATCGATTCGGTGTCGTCGAAGCGAGTAAGTCAACACACAGAAACCGCTCGCGACGAACAGCAGAATCGCAGCCAACCATTCGGTCAGGTTGCCGCGAGCTGTCAGATCGAATGCCGCTGCGCTGCCCATGCCATGCCTAGCGGCCAGTGGCATCGCAAAGTAGTGCAGCGCCGAAGCCGCTGCCGCCGTGACCACGCCCAGCAGCCCCATGAACGCCAGAGTGCTATAGCGCCGAGGCACAAAATCGGTAACTTGTGGGTGATTCTCCACGCCAGCAGCGTCGCTGTAGCGAGGCGCGTCTTCGGCAACGTCTGTATGCAACGTCGCCCGAGCGCCAGTCGTCGAGCGAACTTCTTCCTTGAGCACGCGTCGGCGACGATCATTCCGGCCAGGGAAATTTACCATGATGCTTCCGATCCCATCGGGCTTAAGAGCTTAAACAAATGCATCGAGGGCATGCGCCGAGAAACCGGCAGGGAACCGGCTAGACGGGAGGCGACGCGATCACCCACAGTTCAGCGCCAAGCGGTACATCCGGCATGAGGCGCATAATCCATTTCGGCATTTCCACGCGGGCGACTGACGTGCCGAGTCTCCACGACCGGTTGTACCGGCTAAACCGGTTATGCCAGCAGACAACTGCTATCACGGGCGTATTCTCTCGGATGGGGGACTTTCCCTCCGTTGTTCCGCCTGCTGGCCGACTCCCACTGCAATGCTCGGCGGTTTCTCACCGAATCCGCTCGCGAAAGCTTTGCCGCCATCCTGAAAGTGACCTAGGTTTCAAGGGTATTAGCTCCACCTTAGCCACGATTGGGCCCGCCTGTGGAGCAACGTCGCTACCGTCGCGCAAGGACCGCACTCACTTTTAGACGTATCTCGACCGATGGCCGAATTTGTCGAAACCACGATGTTCCTGACACTTCCGGATGCCGATTTCCCATCGGCGCCCGTCGTGCCCACGGTCAATAGTGCGCGACAAGTATCTGATATTTCCGCGCTCCTCAGTTCGCTCGACGAAGCTGCCGCCGAATCGGGGCAATCACTGGCAGAAAAGCATTTGAGCGAACATGAGAACAGATTGGTCCAAGCCCGATTGGGCATGGCCAGTGGCCTGCACGCCGCGCTTCGGGCCAAGCACCCCCCCGCTGCTTCCCACTCGCTACGGGTTGCGCTCGGTTGCAGTTCGTGGGCGACCATCATGCAGCTGGATGATGAAACTCGCGACTTGCTCGAAGTCGCCGCGCTGCTGCACGATGTTGGTAAAATCGGCGTTCCCGACAAGATACTGTTGAAACCAGGACGATTGTCGGCGGAAGAAGTTGCCGCGATGTCGCGCAATGCCGCTCTGACCACCGAGCTGCTGGCCAGTTGCGGTTGCCCGCAATCGCTCATCGAAATCGTTCACTACAGCCGTGCTTGGTACAACAGCAACGGCCGCCCTCAAGACCGTCAAGGCGACGAACTGCCGCTCGCCTCGCGTATGCTCTCGATCGTCGACGCCTTCGAT
Source organism: uncultured Planctomycetaceae bacterium (assembly GCA_964526975.1). Taxonomy (GTDB): domain Bacteria; phylum Planctomycetota; class Planctomycetia; order Pirellulales; family Lacipirellulaceae; genus JABDGM01. The sequence continues at coordinate 9,381 of CAZGMU010000106.1, read as the reverse complement.
TCGATGACGACTGATCAGCTTTATCGCCCGGCCCGGTCGCGCGAGCGAGCACTGGCCGAGTTGTTCGAATGCGCGGGCAGCCAATTTGATCCCAACCTGGTTCGCAACTATCAGCAATTGTTCTCGCAAGACCAGAACCTGCTCTCCCAAAAGCTGGCTCGCCGTTGGCTCCATCGGCTTCCCAAGGAGGGGCATGCCCTGCCCTGGAACGTCGTTGAGTACGAACGCTCCGAGACAACCTCAAATCCAACGCCTCCGCTATTCGAAAAAAAACTGATCGACAACATGCACGACGGCGTCGTTTTTGTCGACAGCCAATCCACAATTCTGTTATGGAACACCGGCGTCGAACGCCTGACGGGCGTCAGCAGTGCTGCCGCGTGTGGGCGAACCATGCTGCCGAACCTCATGGATATGTGCAACGGCCGTGAACAACGCATCGCCAACGAAGATTGTCCGGTCGCCCATGCAATTGCCACGGGCGTGCAATGGCTTGGCCGCGTTAGCATCATGGGCCGCCAGGGCCGCCATGTGGCCGTAGACCTGCATGCTATTCCGGTCCGCAGCAACGATGGCGTGGTTCATGGAGCGACAGTTCTGCTCCACGACGTTTCCTCGGAAACCTCGCTGGAAGAAAAATGCCAGGCGCTCCATGCCCAGGTTGCCAAGGATCCGATGACACAGGTGGCCAATCGCGCCGAGTTCGATCGGATGCTCAATAACTTCGTCTCCGCTCATCAGGAGTCGAATCTGCCTTGCAGCCTGATCATGAGCGATATCGATCACTTCAAGGCTATCAACGACACCTACGGCCACCAGGCCGGCGATACCGCGATTATCACGTTCGCTTCACTGCTCAAGTCGATGTGCCGATCCGGCGACCTGGTCGCACGCTACGGCGGCGAGGAGTTCGCGATCCTCTGCGCCGATTGCACGAACGCTTCTGCCGCTCGCAAGGCCGAGGAAATCCGTCAGGCTCTCGCCGCGATCAAGCACAACTGCCTCGGCCAGGCATCGTTCACGGCGAGCTTCGGCGTGACTGAGCTACAGCCAGGCGATACGCCTGAAACCATGTTGCGCCGTGCTGATCGCGCGCTCCTTCAGGCTAAAGACCAGGGACGCAACCAGGTCGTTCAACTAGGAGATGGAATGATGGAAGAAAAGGTCAAACGCAGCTGGTGGCCGTTCCAGTCGCTACGAGGCGGGGCGCTCGTCGAAGGAACGCTCATCTCGGCCGTGCCGATCGAAGTCGCCGTGCAAAAGCTTCGCGGCTTCATCGCCGATCAGGAAGCCAAGATCGTCAAAACCAACGAAAATGAACTGCAGCTTGCTATTACCGATACTCGCTCCAATAGCAATCGCCGCGCCGGCGATCGCCCCGTAATGTTTTTGCTTCACCTCAAGCTGTCTCAAACACGCAAGGTTTTGCTGCTGGTACGTATGTTGAAACTCGTATTGAAGTCACGATTCATGCTCGTCGCGATCGAGACCGACGCCGCGATGCCACCGTCGAGCGAGCGCGTCGCCTGCTCGGCAGCTTGAAATCCTACCTGATGGCGCGGGAAAACGATGGCAAAACCATGTTATCAGAAGAGGAAGCTGTCGCGTTGCTCGATTAATGAGCTCAGCCAATAGCAATATCCAGCCATGCAAAACGAACTAATCCAATTTGGTGTAGTGGCGGCTTCACGGGCCAGGCGTTCAGCCGCGGGGTTCTCGCAACCGATTCGTGCCACGCAACTAGACCGCACAACGAAGTCAGCGATCGTGCTTGATCAAGCGTTTGCCGACTTTACTCGTGTCGATGCGGCGGAGACCGCCAATGCGGGCGTCAACCGCATCTCTCAAGAGACCTCGCCTGCTCTGACGGAAACGCTTCTGGCGAGCATCGCTACGCAACTCGAAGCACTCGATAGTCAACGCCGCCAACTCGAGCGACTTCTCAACTCAGCCGGCACAAACGCAACTCCCTAGTGGTCTATCCGTCTTGAAATGAGATAGCTGGATTCGCCAGAATTCAGTTCTTTCCTTGCACGTCTTCGTGGTACATTGCCTTACTCTGCGCCTTAGCGCCTCTGCGCGAGGCTCTTTTGAAAAAGGTTAACGGTGTAGCGTGCCACCCTCCATTTGAATTCCCGAATGACCTCGATTACACAGCAGTCGAAATGAATCGCGCCTACCAGGTCGTCTTGATCGGATCGACGCTATTAGGTTCGTGGCTTGGCATGCAGATGGTTCATGAGTTGGGGCATGTTCTCGGAGCATGCCTGACCGGTGCAACTGTGAGCCAAGTGGTTCTATCACCACTAACCATCTCTCGAACAGACGTTTCCAACAACTCCTATCCGTTAGTCGTGTTGTGGGCAGGACCAATAGTTGGCGCCACCCTGCCTCTGCTATTCTGGTTGGTAGCTCACGCTGCACGAGTGCCCGGTTCGTTCATTTTGCGGTTCTTCGCAGGTTTCTCACTGATCGCCAATGGATTGTATATTGGGCTCGGATCGTTCGGAGGCATCGGCGATTGTGGTGAAATGCTTCGGCATGGCTCGGCATTGTGGCCCCTGTGGTTATTCGGCTTGGTTACAGTTCCTGCCGGGCTATCGCTCTGGCATCGACAAGGTACGGCGTTTGGACTCGGGTCTGCTCGTGGTGAAGTTTCCCATCAGGCGACCTACGCTAGTGCTCTGGTTTGCATCGCTTTAATAGCCCTTGGATTTGCAATTGGCGGACGCTAACAAGGCCTGCTGATTCTGCCTTTCTCATGGCACTCCAAGCAGCCGAAAATTCACTGCCCAATCGCTCGCGGCTTAGCCTACCGATTGCTTTGCCCAGAAATATACGCCAAGCCACAAGATAGACCCGTTACCCAAGAGCCGTTATCCAACCGCTTGCGGCTTAGCGCGATTTTCTAAGCAAAGCCCCCTGCCGAGCAAACACATTCTCAGCAAGAAAGCCTCGCTTTCTCTATCGCCCTATCGCGTTAATGCGCAGCTTTCTTTGAATTACACAGAAAAATCACCGATTTACTTGACAAGCCATACTGTCGGACTGAAGATAAGCGAATAGTGGTGGTTGGTTTTTAGCGGGGAGATCATGCCCCCAACAGGCCTTTTTCACTTTTTGGATTGGGAGAGAACTAATGAAGTTCAGACATCTTGGATTCTATTGCTTGACCGTAGTAGGGATTTGTACCCAGCCGGCTTCGGCGGCGGTTGTGTATAATTTTGATAATTCAGGAGACAGCGCAGGTTGGTCGGTCAATGCTTCTTCGGCCGCGATCGCCGGCCGGTACGATGCTACCTGGGGGTACAATTATGGCGATCTTGGCATTCCGCCAGCTCCAGGCAATGCCACCGGCGATACTTTTGGCCTGCGGCTTCGTGCGAACCTTCCGGCTGCTCAACAGCTTCCGATCACGAGCCGTACGGGAACTACATCCGGTCTCTCAGTATCTCCCACCGGTGCAGATTTCGGCGAAAACTTTGGCATGACGTTCTATGTCTGGGCCAATTTCCACGGTGCTAATAATGCCACGGGGCTAGGCGACAACGTTAATTCACCTGGTGGTACTCACAACACGTCGTTTTCGATCGGAACCTCCGGGACCGCGGCACAAGTTATCGGAAATGGCGCTGGTTTAGATACTATCCACTCGATGACGTTCTCCGCATCCGGCGATGGCGGCATCGGCAATGATTACGCTGTCTTTG
>CAZGMU010000106.1:0-5628 GCA_964526975.1 uncultured Planctomycetaceae bacterium | reverse complement strand
ACGTAGCCGGGTCGACGTCGAACCTTGACCCGTTCTATACCAGCCTGTTCGGCACTGAAACGGCCCCGGCTGCTCAGCTAGGTACCATTGACGGCCAAAACAGCACCGTCTTTATGACGGGCTCAACACAGGCCGGTTCGTTTGGCTTCGAATGGCGCAAGGTCACCATTGAAAAGTACAACGGAATCGTTACGTGGGAAGTCGACGACACGCTGATTGCAACCTACGATGCCAGTGCATTGACGTTAGGTGGCAACAACATCGCGTTAGGCCAGTCGGATGTAAATGGTACGACGACCATCTTCCCAACCTTGGTGTTCTCCGTTTTCGATAACCTCACGGTGTACTCGATACCGGAACCAACGAGCCTGTCGCTCATTGCCTTGGGCATGTGCGCGATCGGTTTCACGGCCCGTCGGCGAGGTGCCTGATTTGAGTAACTGATTTGACAGCCCAATTGCCCGCGCTCTCCGAATGGGGGGTGCGGGCTTTTCATTGGACGATATTGTAGCAGGGTGATATAGAGAATTTTTGCATCCCCTATCGATTCATCGTAACTAAACTAGAACTCCAGAATTGGAAATTACGAACAGTTAGCGAGGCGATATCTCAGCATGATGGGAGAAACTATGAAGCACCGCAATTATTTAGCGGCTTTTGCAGCCGTATTGGTTTTGACGACGTGTTCGTCGATGGCATTGGCCGCGCCGTATGCCTCGGGCATTACGGTAAGCGGAACGACCGTCGATTTCATCTTGAATCAGGACGCTGACAGCCTAACTTACAGCATCAACGGCGGATCGCCGATCGCGGTACCGACCGGTACCGCGAAGGGCTCGCATTCGTTCACACTTAATTCACCGACGGACACTTTCTCGATCGTGGCCGAAAAAAGCGAAGTCGGCTTTACAACCCCCGACGGCAACACCTACGCGAGACTTGCGAGTGGCGTACCGTATAACGTGCCATCGTTCACGGGAACGCTCACAAGCGATCTCGCTAACCCTTTGACGAAGTTCAACAGTCCGCGTGGCGTCGGCGTGAGCAATGATCCGAACGCGCCGAACTTCGGTGCCGTATATGTTTCTAACTCGGCTGCTGGAACGGCTGCTGGACGTCCCCTGACTGGAAAGGGGCTGTACGTATTGAACGCGGATCAAACGCAAGCCTACAGCAACATCATCACTGACTCTAACGCTGCGCAGCAGGATCCCCTCTTTGGCGCGACCACCAATGCGAATACCCCGTACAAATTAACCGTTGGCAAAGGCGGTGACGTTTTCGTCGCTGGCTTCGCCGATGCATTGAGTGGCGTGTGGCGGATGTCGCCCGATCTGCAGACGAACTCGCAAGTGCTGGCGGGAACGACCGGACCGACTCCATTGCCTTCTGGCCAGAATCACGGCAGCGTAACGTCTACCTACGTTGAAGGCTCTGTTGCGACCAATGATCTCGTTCTATACACCATTGACGAAGACTTGACGACCGCGCAGGTCACCGGAAGCGGCTCGACGACCGACAACAATAAGCTGTGGCGGTACACGGTCGGCGGCACTGCTTCAGAGTATGCGGGGATGCCGACGGCCGTGGCCTCTCCGTTGATTGGCGAAGGTTTCAGCATTGTCAACGACGTCGACCGCGGCCCGGATGGAAAATTCTACATCGCACAAAACCGCTCAGCCCCAGCCAACGCCACCGGTTTATTCGTTACGGATGCCTCTGGTACTGTTTTGTTCAATTCGCGGCTCGCGACTGCCAGTGCTGCGAAGTACAGCACTCCGGCAGGCGACTTCAACCACGACGGCACGATGAACGCCGGTGATTATGTCATGTGGCGGAAAGGTACGCCCGACGCGGATGCCAACGGCGACACGGTTGTCGACGCCGCGGACTATAACGTCTGGAGAGGTGGAAACGGCGAGGCCGTCGCTTTTCGAGAGGTTGGCTTCGGCGATGTCGTGAACGATCTGTACGCCAATGTATTTGCGGTCGCTGTATCGCCGGATGGCAAATGGTTGGCGACGCTCCACAATGCCACCGGCGTCGGCATCACACCGCTCGTGGATGGCATTCCGGATGTTGCAAACTTTATGGCGCTGGGGCTCTTGACGCAGACTATCACGGGGCGTGACCTCGCTTTCGATGCCGCGGGCAACTTGCACATCGTGAGCAGCGGTATCGCCCAGTACCTCGTAATCGCTCCCGGCGGCCACACGCAAGCCACCACAAGCTGGAATGGTTCAGCTTATGCATTCAATGTGGTGACGCTTCCGTCTGGCTCCGGTTCGCTGGGCGAAGGCACCGTGCCGGAGCCAGCCACCTTGGTTCTATTGCTCGGCGGCGTGTTTGCCCTTGGCTTCCGCCGTAGTCGCTCTTAATCTCGAAGCTGAATCCTGAAGAGAGTTGTCCAGCCTGTGAACGGTTTCCGTTCACAGGCTTTTTTTGCGGTGCGCCAAGCTTGGCGCACCGCAAAAAAAAGCCCCCAGCCAGGCCGGGGGCAACAATGGAATGAAATCAGTGGTGTGTAATGGCCAACTCCAATTAGCCTTTAGCCGCTTTGTAGCGGTTTTCCACAGCGCTCCAGTCGACCGTGTTCCACCAGGCAGCCAAGTAATCTGGGCGGCGATTCTGGTAGAGCAAGTAGTAGGCGTGTTCCCATACGTCGACACCTAGGATCGGCGTCTTGCCGGTCATGTAGGGATTGTCTTGGTTCGGAGTGCTCTCGACACCGAGCTTGCCGCTTTTATCGACCGTCAGCCAGGCCCAGCCGCTGCCAAAACGAGTGGCGCCGGCTTTCGTCAAAGCTTCCTTGAACTTGTCGAAACCGCCAAGTTCGCTCTCGATCGCCGCAGCCAAGTCGCCGCCGGGCTTGCCACCCTTGTTGGGGCCCATAATGGTCCAGAAGAGCGAATGATTGGCGTGGCCACCGCCGTTGTTGCGAACGGCTGCACGGATGTCCTCCGGCACCTTCTCGATATTGCGGCAGAGATCCTCGATGCTCTGCTCCGGGAGGCCTTTGCCTTCAAGCGCTGCGTTCAGGTTGGTGACATACGCATTGTGGTGCTTGTCGTGATGGATTTCCATCGTCTTGGCATCAATATGCGGTTCGAGCGCGTTGTTCGGGTACGGAAGTGGTGGAAGTGTATAAGCCATGTTGGCAACTCCTTGTATTGCTGGTGCATCAAGCTCTGCGCTTACCAGCAAGATACCGCCCAAACGACGAGATGACAATTGGCTAATGATTGGCCAGACTGTGCGAAAAACGACCGCCGAGGTTCCCTTCCGTCGTTCTCTCGCTTAAAGACGTTTGCCAAATAAGAAGATACTGCGCGGAAATTCTTCATCTAATTCGCTTGTGAGGCGGACATTTTTGTTTGCCGCAAAAGAAGTGCAAGACTTGCCCTTGCTCAAAAATCACCAATACTGAGTAATCGCCGTGTGGCAACAGACTCAATCAGCGATAATTGTTTTGCGGAATGCCCGAGGGGTGGTGCCGAATGACTTTCGGAATGCCACGCCAAAGCGGGTTGCATTGGAAAAGCCGCATGCCAGGGCGATTTCAGTGATGGAAAGTTCGCGACGGCCTAAGAGCTGTTTGCCGCGCTCCAATCGGACGCGACGGATTTCCTCGGCTGGAGAACGCCCTAAATAGGAGCGGAACTGGATTTCCAAGCTTCGGCGAGAAATCGGCACTTCCCGCAAAATATCCTCGACGACGATCCCATGGTGCGCATGCGTGCGAATGTAGCGCAGCGCTCTTACCACGGCTGGATCGTCGATCGCTAGCACGTCGGTCGATTGCCGGCTTATTACCCCATGCGGTGCGATCAGCACAGGCTCTTTCACAGGACCAGGACCATCGCCAGTCATCATGCGATGAAGCATTGCGGCTGCCTCATGGCCAAGCCGCTCGCAGGCGACAGAGATGCTTGATAAAGGCGGGGTGGATACTTCGCATAGCAACTCGTCGGTATCGCCTGCAAGGATTGCGACTTCGTCTGGGATGCGGATTCCAGCGAAGTGGCAAATCTCAGCCAATTGACGCGCGTGGTGGGCATCGACGGCTAAAATCGCGATCGGTCGTGGCAACGAAGCGAGCCAACGATTGACGCGCCGCTGTTGCTCTTCCCAGCCAATTTTCCGCCCTACTCGATAACCGGGCAAATACTCGTGGCATTCATAGCCCAATTCCATCACGGCTCGGTTGAACGCTTCGCCCCGGTTCTTGGAGTAGCGATTACTAGGAGGAGCGAAGTAGGCAAATTTGCGGAAACCGCGCGCTACAAGATGCTCTAATGCAAGCCGAGCCCTTTCGGCCTCATCGGTGATCACGGTGCCGACTTTACGAAGGTCTTGATAAACGTCGTCGACATTTACCACTGGCAGGTTCTTTTCACGAATCTGTTGCCATTGATTTCGATTCGTGATTCGAGCGATGATACCATCGCCTTGCCAACCGTCGGGCACCGCAGAACGTTGCTCGTGATCGCGCGGATCGATCAACAAATGCCAGTTAGTATGCTTCTCCGCGAAGTGCGCAATGCCGCGAATAACGCGACCGCCCCAGCTTGTTTCTGTTTCGATCAGAACAGCGATATGCTGAACGCGAAGCTGACTATTGCCGTTGTCTGTGTGACTGCTCATTGGAAAGTGGACTCGCTTTATAGCGTCCATCAGTCTGGATAGTGGACAAGCCGATAAGAAAAGAAGTACGATTCAGCCGTATTTATCCCATTCTAACATGAAAACGGCATTTTTGTGCGCAAAAAAGAGACATGCTAAGCGGTAATTCACGGTTATAATGGGCTTTTCAATCGACGCAAGGCACCAGGTAAAATCTCGTTTACGCGCGAAATGCCAATTTCGGTCGGCTCAGCGGTTGGTCAGTCGCCCTCTCATACAACCCTCTATGTCAGGAATTACCACTTAAATGGCAGCGGCAAAAAAACAGCTCCAGAAGGCGATTGGGTTGATGAGTGGCACGTCAGGCGATGGAGCCGATGTCGCGCTCATTGCCACTGACGGAGAAAACGAGATCCAGTTTTTCGGCGGGCTGACGCTTCCGTATGATCGCGATCTCCGCGCGCGAGTCCTTGAAGCCGCGCAGCACGACGTGCCATTGCTGGAGGTCGCTCGTGTTGAACGCGACATCACGCTCCACCACGCCGACGCAGTGGCCGAAATGTTGCGCTCGCTGCCAAAAGACGTGGTCGAGGGCACAGATCTTATCGGCTTCCACGGCCACACCATTCGACACATCGCGAGTGAGTACATTTGCTGGCAACTTGCGAATCCTTGGTTACTCGCCGAAAAGACAGGCATGCGAGTCGTCAACGACTTCCGTCGTCACGACGTGGCTGTGGGAGGGCAAGGGGCCCCATTGGTTGGAATGTTCCATCGCGCGTTATTCGCCAAAGAGGCTCGTCCCACGGTGATTCTCAATTTGGGAGGCGTGGCCAATATCACTTGGCTTGGCGAGAACGAAGAAATCATCGCCGGCGATACAGGTCCTGGCTGTGGGCTCCTCGACGAATGGATTCAAGAGATGGCTGGTCAATCGCATGACAAAGACGGTCGCATCGCGCTCAAAGGCAAACAGGGTGTGATGATTATGATTGATGGAAAACA
>CAZGMU010000105.1:0-12571 GCA_964526975.1 uncultured Planctomycetaceae bacterium | reverse complement strand
GCCACGGAGCCACGCTGCGCAGTCGTCAACTCAGTGCGCGCATCATTTCTTTTTTACACGCAATTAGCGGCGGGGCTCGCCCCGCACGAACCCACAACAAAAACACCCCCCCTCCACCCCCAACAACAAACAACGGACCACCAATTTGCCGCCCCCCATCGCCAATCATTACAATTAATCCGATGCAACCCAACCTTACCTGTTTCGCACTCCTCGCGTTACTCGCAAGCTCAACCTGCGCGCTCGCCGACACCCAAGAAGTCGCCGAGCCATTTCAGGGCGTTCGGGTAACCCACGCCACGAGTACCGAGCCGCGACTCGTCGATATGTGGGCGGTCGAAATCGATCCCCACGCGCCGGGCATCTCCTTCCTCGTAACCCCGTCCAATGGCAACTTGATCGGCGACACCAAACCCGAAACCACTCGCGCCTTTGTCACGCGCGTCGGCGCTCAAATCGGTATCAACGGCTCGTTCTTCTCGCTGGCCGCGAAGAACGCGCCGAGCAAAGGCCAATACAACGTCCAGGGCCTGTCCGCTTCCAAAGGCGACGCCTACTCGCCGTTCGCCGCCAGCTTTACCGACGCCATCAACATCTCGAAGAACAACGTCCCCACGATCATTCAGGGCCTCGATAAGAATCCAAAGCAAACCGCGCAGCTAACATCCGCGAAAGATCCGAAAGACAAACCGCTCGAAGTCAACATCGGCTTCGAACATAAGCCCAAAGTGAAGTTGTACAACGCTCTGAGCGGCAAACATCGCCTCGTGAAGAATGGCAAGAACGTCGCCAACCAAGACCCGGCCATTCACCCGCGCACCGGCATCGGCATCACCAAGGAGGGCAACGTGCTCATCTTCACAGTGGATGGTCGCGAGAAAGGCCGCAGCCTCGGCCTGAAGCTCAGCGAGATGGCCGACAAGATGATCCACTTCGGCGCGCACGACGCAATCAACCTCGACGGCGGCGGGTCGACCACGCTCGTCATGGACGATCCCACGACGAAAGCCAACGATCCCCGCGTGCTCAACTTGCCTTGCGACCCCTTCCCCAACTCCAAGGAAACCGGTCAAATTCACGGCAAGGAACGCGCGACCGGCAACAACCTGGCAATCTTCGCCAGGCCAATACGAAAGCAAACCACGACTAAAAAAACTGAACCGCGAGAACCACAACCGCGTCATAATTCCCCTTAGGAACGACTCAAGCATTTTCAGAATAACCACGGAGACACAGAGGGCACGGAGAAAGCAAATTGGGAGTGGGGAATTGGGAGTGGGGAATTGGGAGTGGGGAATTGGGAGTGGGGAATGAAAACTCCTCATTTCCTCATTCCCCACTCCCCATTCCACACTCGAATTCTCTGTGTCCTCCGTGTCTCCGTGGTTATTCCTATCTGCCGAAGTTGTTTTTGATCGCGATGATTCAACAGCGAGCAACCGATCCAAAATGGGTCGGCTATTTATTCAACAAAACAAAACAGTTTCTACTCAAGACCATACGCGCCAGCAGGTGCGATTTGGATCCCCGTTTTTCTTGATGTTTGAAGATTGGGCAAGAACCGCGGTTCGATCAGGAAATGGACGCTTGTAGTCCCCTTCGAGGCATCGACACTGGCGCCCAGTGTTGTGAGGAGCGACTCGCCGATGCGGGTTGCCGAAATGCTCTGACCGATGTTACCAGCCGGGCCGAAGTCGACGCTCGAACTGACCGAACCGATCCACTTCTCCGACATAAGATAATTGACCGTTGCGTTGAGTACGTCTGATTCGAAGACACCTTCGGCCGTACGGAAGCCGATATAAAAGTTGCCCGTCGCCGGTCGACTCAAAAGCAAACCGATGGAAGCTGTTCGCAAACCATCGCCAAAGGTGTCGGCGTAGCCGTCCGAGAGGATCGATGTCCGATCGCCGATGTTCCAGCGGAAATCGTAGTCGATCAGGCCGACGGCCGCGCCAGCGTTGTCGCGATCGGCATTGGGAAACCAGGTCGCGTTGGCGTCGAACGTCACCCAATCCACGATTCGCTCCTCGCCCGGCGCGCCATGCTTGGTTTGCAAGCGATGGTGCATGCCGCCGCGAACCGCGGCCATGTCGTCGGCAATTTCGCCCGACGGCGACGTGACCCAATCTTGCAAGCCGTATCGCAACGCGTAGAACCGCGGATCGAACTTCGAATCGATGGACGAGGGAGCGCCCGGAATGTAATACTGGCCAGCCAACTTCGTGCCGAAGTCTGGCCCGCCAAATGGCGAGAAGAACAGCCGACGGCGGAAATCTTCGATCGAATCATCGTCTAGCTCATCATACAGCGGCATTCGATCGAGCGGCTGATTCGAGCCGGTGACCGACGCCTGCACGTCGAAGATCACTTTGTGCGCCAAGCCGTTGATGTTGAAGATCGCGTTGCGAATGGTTGGATCGGCGTACCAGAATGGAATACTGGCCCGAACGCCGGCCTGGCCCATGGCGCGTTGGAAACGTTCGCCGTTGATATCTTCTCCCCATGCGCCCAGCTCGCCAAGACCGTAGGGAACGATCTTGAACGGCGCCGCGTCGATCGGCCAATCGATTTCGTGCCGCGTCAATAGCCGCTCGCCAGCGCCCGAGATTCGATTGCCGGACGAATCCATTTCCCAAGGAAGCAAATTGAATTGGGAAGCAAGCTGCGGATTGGTCGGCGTGCTGGCCACGCCAATGTTGGCATACGCCAGCGACGAGTGCGAGGACCACGTCAGGTTATCACCAAGGAGCGGCTCGCCGATCCAGTAGTGATCGAGCCGCGGCAGCCATTGCGTCTGCGTGAAGAAGTCGTTGATTCGGCCGTTGGCCTCAATCGACAGAGATTGGTTATCGTACGTCCGCTTCAGTCGCACGCCGGTGAGTTGATCTTTGTTGTTATCCCATTCGTTCTCGTAGTACTGTTCGAGGAACGTGCGATCGCTGAGCCAGCCAACTTCGCCCTGCACGGTCCAATCATCCATCAATCCGCCGACCAGATGCTGGCGGTGGTTCCAAAAGACGCGGTTACGATAACTTTCTTCAGGAACGATATTGCGCCGATCGCGCCCCAGATTATCGTGGCCGCTGTCGCTGATGGCCCAGGCATCGAAGCGGCCGCTGGTCGGGCCGTCTAGCGAGAAGAAGTGATCGGTCCCATACTCCGCGCCCGTGCCGTAACCAAAACCACGCTTACTCAAATAGTCGAGGCTCAGATCCCACTTCACGCCGTCCGGCCGATCGATGCCGAAGATCTGGAACGCGTCGAGATCAGTAAGCACCTGAGTACCGAAGATCGAATCGTTGCGAATTCGGAAATTGTTGATGTAGTACGATGGCTTCTCCAGGTCGGTCGCCAGCGTGGGCCAGTAAAAGACCGGCACGCCGCCGACGTAGAGATAATTATTCGAGCTGCGAGCCATTCGCCGATGGCTATCCACCGGAGCACCGGTAAGTGGATCGACCGTTGTTTGCGACAGGTCTTCGAACGTGATGTCTTCGGCTTCGAGGGCATAGCTCGGTTCTTCCAAGCGGCTGGTCGTGAACATACCCTGCTGAGCCTGGAAATGTGTTTGATCAAGCTGACGAAGCGCTGCCGCACGGAGCCGCACGAGACCGGGGTATTGGTAGCTGCCCGTTTGCGGCAAAGGTGTAAACAACTCGGCATTGATGCCCGTACCAACCTGCCGGCGAACGTCGTAGAACATTCGATCGGCAAACGCCGTGCGGCTCCCCTGGCGGAAGACGATGTTGCCTTCCATGTAAATTTCGAGCGGTGCATCGGCTTGCTGTGAGGCGCCGTTCATTCCGGAATTCAAATCGTATCCCCAGATGACGATCCGATCGGCTTCAATATCGACATCGCCAAGCGGTCCCAAGGCTTGCGGCATACCCTCGCTGCTCAATCCTTGAACGATAATGTTGACACCGCCCGAGACCACCACCACGGGCTCTCCAGTCGGCGATTGTATACTTTCCAGGCTGGGGCTGAGGCCTTCCTGGCGCTTCTGAATAATGATTTTGCGGAAGCTCGGGCGAGGAGGCCCGGGCGGAGGCGAGGGAACGGTTTGCGGCAACATCGGCGTCGGCATGAGCTGCGCCGTTTGCAACGGCGGTTGCTCCAGCGGCGACCCAGCATCGACCGGGGGAACACGCGCAATCGATTCTGGTGGCGGTGTAAGCAGATCTTGCGCGCTGGTGCGAATCGCTACGCCCACGAGCAGAACAGCAGCAAGAAGCACTGGCATAGCCAGTGGCACCCGAAACGCGAACGATGAACCGATCGCGCGCGCAGCGCGAGCGCAACGATTGGGTGGAGGCGCGAGAACACGCCTGTTGTTCAAGTTCGATTTCGATGACGAGATCAGGTTGGCATCCTTGCCAAGAAAAGTGCGCACCACTGCGCGGGCGCATCCGTCGCGAGCCATGCCTGGCTCGTCTCACACAAAGCAAAACGCAGCCAGCAATTACGAAAAGTCTTCCGCGAAAAATGCGGCGGATTATAAGAGCGAATTTGACGAGGGGTCAATCGCGGTTGACCACGCCAGCGTATGCCGCAAACCGTGCCGATCAAACCGATTATGATTCGAGAGAAGATCTGCTAGCGTTGCCGCTGCCTGCACGGGAGGCGGGCTAGCATGAGAGAACGCTCAAAGACTGACCACACTGCACACAATGCAAGCAAGCAAACATGTCAAACTACAAGACTTCAATTGGATACGTTGTCATCCAGATATCCAACTGGCCGAATCGCGATTTTAATTGTTCTTTCAGCCCGACGAAGAATGCTCGGCTATCATCCGAATCGGCAGTGTCGACGAACACGCGAATCAACTCGTCGCGGTAGACCTCGTTTTCATGCGTCCATACGCCTTGAATTGCTTGTGTTTCGCAAGAAACAGGCACCGAAGCGTGAGCGCAGTTCTAATAGTGTATCCGCAACAAGTTCGTTCGGGGCTTCGCTTCCGTCGTTAAACCGAAGGGGCAGCAGAATCTCGAACCTGCGGAACGACGTGTTCATAGGAGGCTCGACCTTCGACGGAAAACGAAATGCCAGCGACTGCAAAGCTGCTTCGGGAACTAGAGTATACCCGTCGGCAAAGGTCTTAAAAGAATAACGACCGGCTAAATACCCGATCGCTTGGCGCTCCGCGTCTGAACTTGGAAAGCGAAGCTTGACCATACTTCAAGTATAGGCTGGAGAGCACCTTGTAACAAGATAAGTCGTTTCTGACTCTGGCGATCCGGATGCGGTTTCGCGGCGGCCGCCGGTTCTCGACGGCATACCGCTCGTTGAACCGCAACAGGACTCCGGCAATCTCGTCGAACATTGGTCCATGAACTATCACTGCCAAATCGAGCGGTCGCCGATGCCGTGCATATTGCTTTGTCCGTCGTAAACGGGATCGACTGTTTTCAGACACTTGGCGCTTCGCTGAATCCGCGGCATTCAGGAATCATGGCGAGCTTGCACTTTGCATCGGATAGCGGTATCCACTTCGGTTAATTCGAACGTCAGGATACTCGCTCCTCGTGTGGACTCTGCAAATATTTACTCCGTCGATGTACTGTTGGCAACTCTCCAAACTGGCGTTGGTAGTATTCAGAAAACCGTCCTAAGTGATTGAACCCCCAACGCAAGGCAATCTGGGCTATTGTGTAATGGCTGTCGGCGCGCAGCTCACGCCGCGCATGGTTCAGCCGTAATCGCTGGTGATAGTTATGCGGCGACATTCCATAAGTTTCACGAAATCCTAACATGAGCGTTCGCTTGGCGACGCCGGTCGCTTGGCACAATTCGACGATCGAAACGGGTCGATTAGGAAGAGACATCAACAGTTCTTCGGCACGTCGAGCAGCGCGAAACCTTACATTGAACGGCGTACTATTCGCTGCTCCAGAGAGGTCCGCCAAACAAGCGTCAAGGACTTGATCCTCCCAGACATTCGCCAGCTCGGCATGTTGCAGCGTATGAGGGCTGTCATATCCCTCATTAAGCAATGCCTGCAACTTTCGGATGAGAGCCATCCGCGCCCGACCGTTGAAAAATTCAAGCCGCCTTGAATTACCCAAGGCTGCCGTGCCCAGTGTTGCTTCTACGCCCCGTTCAAAGAAGTTTGCGTCCAGGGCGACCGTCATAATGTTCAAGCTTCCCAACGCTCGGCAGTCGACTTCCTGTTCGGGCGACAGTTTTACGAGTTCATGGGCCGATACTTTTTCGCCACGAACAATGAATTCGTCGGCTTGTCGAGCAATGCAACCCAACACCACCGAGTTGGCGGGAATGGCTCCGAGGATCGCCACGCCGAGATTTCGCCTGGTACACCCAATTTGCACGCGCGCCGAATGGACACCTCGAATACTGCCGCGAAATCGACCAGCGCCAAGCTGAATTTGCTCCAGGCCCCAAAAGGGCGCTTGTTCGCTGAGTTCGTCAAGATCGGCGCGCTGGCAGTTGACTTTGAGTCCGGGGTCGAAAATGGCCCCAGCCGCTACAGCATGCACTTTTCGGATAGACGGGGCCAAGGCATGTTCTCCATCATAGACGTGACGTGCGCGAATCACGATCATTCCAATTGTCAGGTCAACCTCGGCTATTCGCAAGTATGCAAGGATACGGGCAGGCGTGTCTGCACATCATTCTCCAGCAATCAGCTGCGCATCATTCGGTCTCAAACAACATTTGCCGTCAGGAGGCAACAATGCGAACGTCAACACTACGCCACGCGATCCATGTCATCGTTAGCGGAGCTCTGATTCTGAGTTCCGTCGATCTGGCACATGCCCAAGTGTCAACCACGGCCGTCACGCCAGAGCAAGCAAAGCAGATGGCCATCGAGGCTTACATTTACGGATATCCACTCGTCACGATGGAAATGACGCGCCGGGTGCTGACCAACGTTGCAGAACCGGCCGGAACACATGCCCCGATGGGACAACTCATCCGGATGCGCGAATACCCAACGGCCGCATTCAGAGATGTGACGGCGCCTAACGCCGACACGTTGTATACCACCGCTTTCATCGACGTAGGCAAGGAACCTTGGGTACTAAGTCTACCAGACGCACACGATCGCTATTATCTGTTCCCGATGCTTAGCGGTTGGACCGATGTATTTCAGGTACCGGGCAAACGTACCACGGGCACCAGCCCACAAAAGTATGCAATCACTGGCCCTGGCTGGAGCGGCACCTTGCCTCAAGGCGTGAAGGAGTACAAGTCGCCAACGGCAATCGTGTGGATTTTGGGGCGTATTTATTGCACTGGTACTCCGGAGGATTACAAGGCCGTTCACCAGATGCAGGATGAGATTTCGTTAGTGCCGCTCAGTGCCTATGGAAAATCTTACGTGCCGCCGACCGGCAAGGTCGATCCGAGTATCGACATGAAAACCCCAGTACGAGACCAAGTGAATCGGCTCAGCACCGAGGACTATTTCAACCTGCTGGCAAAGCTATTGAAAGATAACCCGCCGAGTGAAGCCGATGCACCGATGGTTGAGAAGTTGGCACAGCTCGGTATCAAGTCAGGCCAGCCCTTCGACATAAACAAGATTGGGACTGAAGCAGCCGCAGCCTTGCAAACGGTTCCGAAAGAGGGCTTCGAGAAAATCATGGGGCACTTCAAGGCTGCGGGAAAGGACGCCAATGGCTGGATATTCACGACGAAGACCGGCCTCTATGGGACCGATTATCTCCAGCGTGCGACTATCACCGCCGTCGGCTTGGGAGCAAATCGTCCGCAAGATGCCGTCTATCCCACGTCTGAGTCCGATGCTTCCGGCCATTCGTACGACGGCGCGAACAAGTACGTGATACACTTTGCCAAGGGCCAGTTGCCCCCCGTCCACGGATTTTGGTCGCTCACGATGTATGACGCGGAGTACTTCTTTGTTGATAACCCTTTGAATCGATATACCCTCAGTCAGCGCGACAAGTTTCGCGAGAACGCGGACGGATCAGTGGATTTGTATCTCCAGCACGAGAATCCTGGCTCCGAAAAGGAGTCGAATTGGCTCCCGGCACCTACAGGAAAGTTCAACCTGATGCTCCGCCTGTATTGGCCGAAGGAGTCCTCCCCCTCCATCTTAAACGGCACTTGGAAGCCGCCGAAGGTTGAGCGCGCTGCAGATTAAGTCGGATGAAGATTGCCTACTGATGGAGTATTTTCGGGATGGGACTATAGAAGCGCTGCGCTCACTGATTCAACGAATACAACAACACATTGAGTCCAATCCGCGCCGCGTCTTCTTGTGTATAACCACGGCAGCCGATGCCTTGGTGGCTTTCTGGCTTGCGGCAGCCGTCGAAAGGCGAAAGATGTCGGCTCAGAGACCAGTATGGTACAATGGCTCAATAAGTCGAGGAATACTCATGACCGCCATTCGCATTGAAACGACGATCCACTCGGACACCCTTCATTTGCCGCAGCTCGCGCCGCTTGTGGGAAAAAGTGTGGAGATATTTGTGACCGAGAAAGCGATTCCCGTCGTTACGGCAGCGACAAGCGAATGGACCGCCGTAGAAGCTGCCGCCCGAGCGCTGGAGACCTACGACTTCGATGCTTATCGCGAGGCGCGACAAACGGAAGTTTGCCGGGCTGAAAAAGGTCGAACATGATCTTGCTGGACGCTTCGACCATCATCGATGCGTTGCGCGCAAAGGACATCACGTTCCTAGCGCAAATGAAGTCCGCCGATGGTGCGGTTTGCGGCATAACGCGTGCCGAAATACTCGGCGGCGCGCAGTCCGCAAGACCGCCTCAGTCTGTTAACTATCCTCGATGGCTTCAAACAAGTTGCTATTCTCGAAGCGATGTGGAATGACATCGGGAATATACAAGCGGAATTGCGCTCAAATGGCGTCACTGTTCCACTCGCAGACGTGGTGTTGAGCGCGGTCACAATGAGCCTTGATGTTGAGATATGGACTCGCGATACCGACTTTATCAACATGCAGAAAGTGCTCACCGCTCTGAAGCTCTATCATGAGAACTCGTAGCGTAACCACTCACTGATTGAGCGAATACAACAACACATTGAGCCCAATCCGCGCCGCGTCTTCTTGTGTATAACCACGGCAGCCGATGCCTTGGTGGCTTTCCAGCGCGCAGCTGATGTCATAGGGCGAGAAGGTCACGGCCCAGCGGCCGTCGATTTGCAGGCCTTCGAGTTGCGGTTCGACCTGGCGAACTCGGGCCGCGACCGGTTGCCCTACGTCGGCCGCTTGCGGATCGCGGAGGGATACGTGGCGGATATCGTAGCCGCCGAAGGCCGGGGTGAAGATTTTGTCACTGGTTGGAATCGTTTGGAGTTGCTGGCCGGGAATTGCGGCAGCCAGTTCACGGCGGAACGACTCGGTGAACGCCTTGCTCGCGCAAATCGAGTCGGCCAATAGCGTGCCGCCGCGTTCCAGGTACTCGCGCAGCCGCTGCCGCTCGATGTCGGTCAGGCGAAACTCCTGCCGGCCGTGCATGAAAAGCAAGTGATACTTGAACAAGTTCGGATCGCTGATGTTGATCAGCTCCGGCTCGGCACGAACCTGCAACTTCAACTCCCCCTGCGTCGCGGTGCGAAGTAAGTTGATCAGCGCGCCCGGCGCGTCGTTGCAGCCGCCGCCATGGCGCAGCTTGGCGATATTAATGACCGCCCGCGAGGATCCGTCGTCCAACGCGACTTCGCCATCGGAAGTATCGAACGCCTGTTCCTTTCCCTTCGGCTCACGATTGGTCGCGTAAGTCAGCACGTTGACGCCGATCGCTAGCGCGTCGGCAATGTGTTCGGCGACAGCAGGCGGGTAACGATTCCACTGCCCTGGCCGCGCCAGTTCCCAGTAGCACGAAAGGTCCTCTGTGCAGTAGACCACGCAGGTGCGGCAGCCGTACTCGATCCCCTGCAACCGGCCCACATATGGCGACGTGGGACGAACGATGTCCTGCATGCGCCAGACCGGGTGCCCCGGCACGATTGGCCCCAGCTTGTACTCGGGCTCGGGAAAAACGCTGGCCATAAGTTGACGAAACGCCGTGTTGAATCGACCTGAGTCGCTGCAACAGGCCTCGGCAAAGATAAAGCCGCCACGATCAACATAATCGCGGAGCTTCTTCGCATGGGGCAAGAGGTTCGGCGCCTGGCTGCCACTGATGTAAAGCACCGGCGATTGCAACAGGTCTTCGACCGAAGCCGTCGCGGGATCAATCGCTTGCCACGTGAGGCCCATGCCCCATGATTCCTCCGTGTACTCGGTGAGATGTGCGGCGTCGCGTCGATGCTGATTCCAGACCTCACCGTCACCATACTTCGCCTTGGCCATGATCACCGGCCGACGCCCCTTCGAGAGAAACAACAGCGCCATCGCGGTGCTGATGCGCGGATCGCGCTCGGCGTACCAATTGCCTTTCCAGAAATGGGAAAGCGAATCTTGCTCGCGAACAAGAAACTCGGCCCCTTCACGATACCAATCGTGCTCGCCAATGAAGCGATTGGCGGTAAGCCGGCCAGCCCGCTCCAAGCCGTAGAGATAGTAATACAGACACGACTGACCACCGCCGGCAGGACGCGGATTATGCGTCACCGAGAAGCGGCTACCGAGCCATTCGATCGCGCGCTCCAAGCGATTATCGGGCACATGCGGACGGCAACACGTTACCTGGCCGTTGTCGACCGAAGCGTCGCCCGATTCGAGCGCGGCGCTCGAAACGTACAACCCGCCGATGCCGGCACACGTCATACTGCCGGTGCCCGCATCGCCCGGTACGTAACCCCAGGAGCCGTCTTCGTTTTGGGTGCTGGCCCAATACTGTTGCGCAAGCTCCCAAGTTTCGCGCTTCACTTCGACGCCGACCCGCTGGCCGTCGTAGAGCGCGAGGACAGCGAACTGGGCGTTGCTGTTGTCGCCGCCAGGGCCGGGATACGACCAGGCGCCTTTGCGCTGGCCTTCTTTAATCTGATGCTCTTCGAGCCACCTCACATTGCGCGTAATGCGAAGCATGTCTTTCTTTGGCGTGGCGGCGCAAAGGGCCATCGTTTGCAGCGAAACCGTGTAGGTTTTGTCGGGCTGGAGGTTGCGAAGGTAATTGAGCGCCTGCTTGACGTTCGGATCATCGGCCGGTTCGCCCGCGTTGAGAAGCGCCAGCGTGCAAAGCGCGGTGACGCCTCCTTCGAAGCCGGGAAATTCGGGCCAATTGCCGCGCGGCTGCTGTTCGCGCTTGAGATAAGCGACACCATGCTTGATCGCAGCCAGCACCTGAGCCGCGTCGATGGGCCGGTTTTTGACCGCCTGCGGAAGCTGTGCGAAGGTGACGGGGGGCGCTACAATCGTCACGACTGCCAAGGTCGTAACAAGCTCCAGCCCTCTAAGAAAAGACATCTCACATCCCTCGCGAGCCGTGCGGCAAGGCACCTTTAAGTAGTTTACGATTCAGTGGTTGCGTCGGCAACGCTGGCAAACGCCGAACGATTGTCGCTTGTGCGATGCACCTATAGAATTGCGCTTATATATGGTCAGTTGTCCGTGGTTCGTGGTCCGTTGTTGCGGACGACCAATCAGGACGCTTGAAATTGCAACTGACTACGGACAACGGACCACGAACAACTCCCCATGTCTACTTCGCCCGTGACACCTCCGACCAAGGCCCGCAATCTGGGCGACGTGCTGCAAGAATTTCGGCAGCATCGGCTTTTGATGCAGCGCGAATTGCAGAAGGTCATCATCGGGCAAGACGCCGTGATCGAGCAGATCTTCGCGGCCATCTTCACGCGCGGCCACTGCTTGCTCGTCGGCGTGCCTGGCCTGGCGAAGACGCTCATCGTGAGTACGCTCGCGCAGATTCTCGATTTGCAGTTCAAGCGGATTCAGTTCACACCGGACCTGATGCCCTCGGACATCACGGGCACCAGCGTGCTCGAAGAAGACGAAAACGGGCGGCGGTCGTTCCGGTTTGTCGAAGGGCCGATCTTCACGAACATTCTACTGGCGGACGAAATCAACCGCACGCCGCCGAAAACGCAGGCGGCGTTGCTTCAGGCGATGCAGGAGCGTGAAGTGACGGCGGGGCAAACCACTTACCAACTGCCCAACCCGTTCTTCACGATCGCCACGCAGAACCCGATCGAGCAAGAAGGCACCTACCCGCTGCCCGAAGCGCAGCTCGACCGGTTCATGTTCAACATCAAGGTGGATTACCCGACGGCGGAAGAGGAAGAGAGAATCTTGGCATCGACCACGCGGCAGGAAAAGCCGGAGATCGCCAAGGTGCTTTCGGAGCGAGCGATTCTCAACTTGCAAAAGCTGGTCGGCTCGGTCGCGGTGAGCGAGCACATCATCAAGTATGTCGCGTCGCTCGTGCGAGCCACGCGGCCGAAAGATCCTTCCGCGCCGAAGTGGGTCAAGGACCTCGTCGACTGGGGCGCGGGTCCGCGCGCGGGGCAGTTCCTGATTCACGGCGGCAAAGCGGTTGCGGCGATGGACGGGCGGTTCAGCGTCGCGATCGAAGACGTGCAGCGTTGCGCCGTGCCGGTGCTGCGGCATCGCATCAGCACCAACTTCCAAGCGCAGGCCGAGGGGATGACGAC
>CAZGMU010000104.1:7745-12593 GCA_964526975.1 uncultured Planctomycetaceae bacterium | reverse complement strand
GGCCCCCGATCCCGACCTCATGATCCGCACCGCCGGCGAAATGCGCATCAGCAACTTCCTCCTCTGGCAAATCAGCTACGCCGAAATTTGGGTTACAACCAAATGCTGGCCCGAATTCGACGAACCCACCCTGCACGAAGCGATTCGTGCGTACGCTACCCGCCACCGCAGCTTCGGCGGCCTGGAAGCCACGTAGCACGGACTTTAGTCCGTGTATCGCTCCCACCAGCCGCCCAACTCTTACATAGCCGACCCGTCTCGGGTCGGTCGCGACAATGTAGGGTGTGTGCTCGCACACACGAATTCCTCTTCCGTGCGCAAGCATCTACTTCCTGTTGAAGTCGCGCACGCTTTTCGGCGGTCCAAACGATTTGCCGACAGAGACTTCATCAACTGGAAATGAAATCCAGCTTCCCGTTTCTGATGAAACTAAAAATGGTGATGGCTGAGACTTGTGCCAGTGCAACCAACCTTCAACCAACGTGTCGTCACGAAATTTAAGCTCTATGCCACCATCTCTATTCTCTTCGCCCCAAGAAACTGCAGCAAATGTTGTATCATCGCTAGTGCCGGAGCTTGGCGGCACGACACTGCCCCCTAAGTCCACTATGTCTTTCGGCGTAACAGAGCCGAAGTGCAATTGCTTGTTGCCAATCTTAAGCCGAACACTCGCCCAAGCAGGTTCCTCCTCGATAGTCTCTCTAGAAAGTCGCATTCCGAAGTAAGTCGCCTCCCCCCTAAACGTTCTGTCGCCGATGAAGGTTAGGCCCGTACGACTGGTGTATTCTCGCGCATTTGGCGGCCTGTCGCAGCCGCAGCAGCCAAGCAGCAATACAATTGCTTCGAGTACAAAAGCTATGCGCGTCATGATAGAATGGTGCTAGGAACCCTTTGGGTTTCGTACCTCAAAGAGCAGTGGCAACAATATTTATGCACAATTGTTGCCGATTGTAACATAAACACAATTCGATGGTACAAGAAACACCGCCCTACTCGCTATCGAAGTGGCAGAGCACAACCGTCAACTGAAAACAAGGAATGATTCGATGGGACTTCTCGGCGACTTTCTCGAATCCTTCTACAGCAATGGCCAGACGTTTCAAAGCGTCCAAGCACACGTGCGCCGTGAAAGGACGCCAACCACTCGCGGAACAACATCTCGCAGAGGTGCAATCGGACGAGCGAAGACGTCAGCGAAATCGACGATCACTTCCGTAGACATGAAATTCTGGGCAGTTGTTCCCGATCGTGTTCGCGTCGATGAAACAAAGATCAAAGACGGCCTACCTGAAACCACGGTGGAGATTACCAGGGGCAACGAGCAGTGGAAGCAGAACGCCGATGGCAGCGTGGAAGTTGAAAATGAGAAGAGACGAATACGTGGAATCGGCAATAATTTTCCAATAGACTATCGCCGTCAATTCGACCGAAGTCTGATTCGTGAATTCTTCGCGTCGCTGGTTCTCGAACAACTGGGCGAATGCAAAGTCGCCGGACGAGATTGTGTACGAATGAAAGCGCTGCCTGTACCAGACGATCATATTTGGCCGCACTGGCTACCCGCCGACGCGGACGAATTTGAGTTTGCTGCCGATCTAGCCTTTCCTTCCCTACTCTCGATAAAGGGTTTGCTTGCAGGAACGGTAATTGAGACCATTGAAGTGGAAAGCGTGACATTCAACGCTTCGATCGACGACAGTATTTTTACCTGCGAGCCACGTGCTGGTCAGCCAATACGAAAAGCCGTGCCGATAACCGAACCAATTACTTTGGAGGCCGCACTAGCAAAAGTGCCGTTTACGGTGCTGCTACCAAAGATTGCGAGCAGCGAGGGTTCACCCCACCTCCACTATCAGCCTTTGCAACCGAACGGCACTGGAGAGAATCTAACGGTCTTCTATCATCAAGACGGCCCAAATAGGCTTTGGTTTACATTGCGCCAAAGCCCCGATTCAGAAATGGAAAGCGAGCTTGAATGGGAAGAGATAGAAGTATCTGGTCGACGGTTTCAGCTATCCGATCCCGAGAGCGACGATGGGATGATGGTTCTCAGGTTCTCTCAAGACGGAACTTGGGTGGATGTATTTTCCGATCACCCCCGTAATGAACTTCTGCGAATCGCAGAGTCCTTCCAGGCCGTAGCAAAGTAGCACGCTAAGTGTCATCCATGTCAGTAACCTTTGTTTCCTAACTCCTATTTCATCGCCTCCACCTTCTTCGCCGTCACAATCCCACCCACCGCCTTCTGCACCCGCGTAAGCGTATCCCGATTACGCAGCGTCCTCTTAACAGCGTGTACCTATACGAGCGCCGCAATATGTTCCACCTCCACCGCATTCGAACAATACGCCGCAACGACATCCCCGGCCGAGACGGCCGGGCTATATAGCCGACCCGTTCCGGGTCGGACCAGCATACCAGCAACCGCCGCAAAGCCAGTAACTCCCGAGCCTCGCCGCTGCTTATTCTGAATCTCCCCCTCTCCTCCGTGCTCTCTGTGCCTCTGTGGTAAATGCCTTTCCTAGACCGGCCAGAACAACCAAGAAATGCGTAGTGGCCAAAACTGGAGTATTAAACACTAGTTCACTGTCTGTTAGCCTACGGACGCAAAACGCGAATCCGCTTGGCTCGTGCCCGATGTGGCTCAGGCGATTCGCCCGCGCTTTGAGAATTGAATCCATCGCTGTCGGCCATCAACTTTCGACTGTCGACCAGACCGCTATCGGTGCGCGCTGATTCATCTTCTGGGCGACATGGACCAAGTGTTCAAAACCCGAGGGGGAGAATTGTGAGCAACACCTCCGACAAACTAGCCGACCAGCCTTGAAGTCTGAAACGAATCTCGGCACCACTTAAGCCGCAGGCTTCTTCGCGTCCTTTGGATCGCCAAACTGCTTGTAGTACAAATCATGAAACGGATTGGTTTTCGGCCCAACTGCGTCTTCGTTTTCCAGGCACGGCAAAACGCTTTCCCACCATTGATCGTACGCGGCTCGCAGCTTCAGCACTTCCTCCGGATGCTCGGCGACCACGTTCTTGGTTTCGCCCGGGTCTTTCGCGAGGTCGTACAACTCCTCGTTGTTAACTAGCGCGAACTGGCGATCGCGAATCGAGCACCCCTTGTACTTCGATTTCGCGGCTTCTCCACGAGGCCAGCGGCCGAGATGGGCTACCAACGTCCGGTCAGGCCATGCGGCTTGAGGGTCCTTGAGCAACGGAAGCAAGCTACGGCCCTCGACTTGTTGCTTCAACGCATCGCTCAACGAAACGCCGGCCAGCGTGGGCAGGATGTCGACATGGGCGGTGAGAGCTTTGCAATCGGCGTTGCCCGAGAAGCCGGCCGGCCAGCGCCAGAACGAGGGCACGCGCGTTCCGCCTTGGTAAGGAGTGTTCTTCCGGCCCCGCATGCCCGCATTGAATACGTCAGAACCTGTCGCGGTGCCGTTGTCGGTCATGAAGATCACGAGTGTGTTGTCGGCCAGATGGAGCGTCTTAAGCTGCTCGAGCAATCGGCCCATGTTCTCGTCGATGTTCTCGATCATGCCGTAGAACTTGGCCACTTTCTCGGGCACCTTCCCCTCGTAATGTCGAAAATACTTGTCCGGCACATTGAGTGGCGTGTGGGCCACGTTCGGAGTGATATACGCGAAGAACGGCTGCTTGCCCTTTACCTGGTCGATCCACTTCTCGGCCTGGTTGAAAAAGATATCGGTGCAGTACCCCTCGGTCTTCTCGAACTTGCCGTTATGCAAAATCGCGGGATCGAAATACTTATTGCCCGGTGCGTCGCCACAGCTCCCTGGGTACGACTGCCCGATTCCACCCGCGCCATGGATAAACATTTCGTCGAAACCGCGCTTATTGGGCCAGCGATCTGGCTCGTCGCCCAAGTGCCACTTGCCGAAAATTCCCGTCGCGTAGCCGGCCGACTTAAGCACCTGAGCCAACGTGGTGGCCTGAAGCGTCAAACGCTCGCGCTCATGGATCGTATGCGTCACGCCGTTCTTGAACTCATGACGCCCGGTCATCAGCGCGGCTCGCGTCGGCGCGCAGGTGGGACTTACTTGAAAATCGGTGAACCGCACGCTTTCGCGCGACAGAGCGTCGATGTTCGGCGTGTGGATGATGGGGTTGCCATTACAGGCAAAATCGCCATAGCCGATGTCGTCCGGCATCACGAGCACGATATTCGGGCGGCTCGCCTCCGCGAATACAGCCTGCAACGTTATGCACAAAATAGAGAAGTTAAGAAAGACAATCCAACACGATTTCGATTTCATGGCTGATAATGAACGTGACACTGCTAGGTATTTTCCGCCTCGGGACTAAGGAGCCTGAATCACTCGGTTCGAGCAACTTACCAAATTGCGTTCCACGGTAGATCAAAGAACAAACGCAGTTTAGCGTCGGCCGCCAGGCCGAATCTCCCACCAACACGGTCCCCTGCAAAAACGAATAAAGGTAATTTGCTCTAAAACATTGCTAGCTACACATAATAGCCGTTCGAATTAGTGCTTGCCATGTTTTGCCTCGATGCTTAAACTCCCGCCCACCTCGTGTTCTGCGCGGCAGACGCGCTAGCACTGCATCTACTGACGTTTCGAATTACGAGTTTGAGTTCGCGATGAAATACTTTGCCCAGGCACTGAAGCAGGCATGGCAGCATTGGTTTGCGTTGGTTCTGGCATTCCTGTGCTCGTTGGGTGTGGCGGCACTGTGGGGCGCGAATATTGCGGCTATTTTTCCCATCATCGAAACCACGCTGCATGGTGACTCGCTTCTCACGTGGAACAACAAACGCTTGGAGCGAGCCGAAAAAAACCTCACGGATCATGCGGCCCAGCTGAA
>CAZGMU010000104.1:0-7735 GCA_964526975.1 uncultured Planctomycetaceae bacterium | reverse complement strand
GCTGGGACTGCAAATCAATGTCGTGCAGACCCAACTTAAAATGGACCATGCCAACATCTACTCGGCCCGACGTTTGCAGCCCCTTTTTGCCAGATTTTTACCTGAGAAGCCCTTTCCGACCGTGGTGCTCATCGCCTCGCTCGTGGCGGTGGCCACCGCGCTCAAGCAGTTCCTGATGCTGAGCAACACGATGCTCGTGTCGTACATTTCACAAAGCATTGCCCGTGATTTTCGCGGTCGCATCTTCGATCGCGTGCTGTCACTCGATCGGCCTGCGTTCGACTCCCAGGGGATCAGCGGCTTTACGGCCCATATCACGCATACGACCGACATGCTGGCCATGGGCATTATGAACTTCTACGGCGGCGCCGTCATGGAGCCGCTGCGCATCATCGCCTGCCTGGGCGGCGCCTGGCTGATCTCCTGGCGACTGACGCTAGCATCGCTCATCTTCGCGCCGCTGGCCGCTTTTCTGATTCTGTACCTCAACCGGAAGATCCGCTCGATCTCGATCGGCGTACTTGGCCGCTCGATGAGTTTCCATCACGTGATGCTCGAGGTATTCAACTCGATCCAGACCGTACAGGCCAACACGATGGAAAATTTCGAGCGAGATCGCTTTCGACACTCGACAACCAATATCCGTTTTATCGCTCTCAAAGCGGCCTTCTTTCACGCGCTGGCCAGCCCCGTCACGGAACTGCTCGGCATGGGCATGTTGTGTACCGGCGTGATCGTGTCGGGCTATCTCGTGATTAACCAAGAGACGCACATCCTGGGCATTCCGATGGCGAACGAGCCGCTCAGCATTGCCACGGTTACGGTATTTTTCGCCTTGCTGATTGGCGCTTCCGATCCTTTGCGGAAGCTATCGAGCGTCATTACCGGAGTGAACAGCGGCATGGCGGCCGCCGGGCTTTTGTACCCGATCCTGGAAATGAAGCCCCGCTTAGTGGAAGCCTCGAACCCTCGGCCATTGCCGGAACGTCATCAGCAAATCGAGCTTCGTGGCATTCATTTCAGCTACGACGGCATTCAAACCGTACTGGAAGATGTGAACCTAACGATCTCGCGAGGTGATCATCTGGCGATTGTCGGCCCCAACGGCGGCGGCAAGAGTACGATCATCAATCTGCTCTGTCGGTTCTACGATCCCGTGCAGGGCGAGGTCTTATTCGATGGAGTGCCCCTCCGCGAGGCCGCGATCAAGGACCTGCGCAGCCGCATCGCCCTCGTGACACAACAAACCGAGTTGTTCAACGAGACCATTATGCACAACATTCGCTACGGTCGCTGGGACGCCACCGAGGAAGAAATCATCGCGGCCGCCCGGTTGGCCCGAGCCGATTCGTTCATTTCGGCGTTTCCTCAGGGCTATCAAACCCGCGTCGGCCCCAACGGCCAACGAGTCAGCGGCGGCCAACGGCAACGAATCGCACTGGCTAGAGCGTTCTTACGAAACGCCGAGATCCTAATTCTGGACGAAGCGACCAGCCAGATCGACGTCGAAAGCGAACGGATGATCCACGAAGCCCTGGCCGAATACGGCAAAGACCGCACATTGATTATGATCACTCACCGCGAAAGCACGCTATCGCTGGCTAGCCGGATCGTCCGTGTCGATCGCGGCAAATTGGAATATGTGCCGAGTGCCGCGACTAGAGCGGCATGAGACACTGCCAGAGCAGCAAGCAGTTCAGTCTTGCCCGCGATCTCCATCGCCACTACGATCCCTCCGCTGGATCATGCTGGCTCTAGCAATTCGCGATGCAGCAAGGAACGAGATCAAAATGGAATCAGCAACTGTGAACAATGGCGTCTCCAAGCGGTATCGTTGCGTTCTTTGGGGTGGCTATGCTTGGGGCAATGTCGGCGATGAACTGACACTTGCCGTTGCGTTGCGCGATATGAAGATCCGTTACGGAGAGTCAGTAGCAATTCTAACTCGCTCGCCCGGCTATACAGGTCGTCTATTTCCTGGAATCGACACGATTCCCTATGAGCCGATTCCGCGATCCGAAGGCTCGGGGAAGCCTGCTAGCTACTATGATGTGGAAAAGCAACTAACATCAACACCTTGGGCCAAGGTGTTGGCAGCTTGCGAAACACTATATTTAGTCGGTGGCGGTTATTTATCGGATTTATTCCACTTGGATTGGTTGTTGCTGCCTATCTTCGTGGCACGCGCTCGTGACGTCGCGATTGCAACAGGACCAATTGGCCTGGGACCTTTCCATTCGGATGGATGGGCTAAACGCGTCGTAGCCGCGCTAGAAGCGGCCGACTTAGTGGTTCGAGATGATGCGTCGCTATCGTTTTGCCAACAGCACGGTTTACGAACGACGTTCCGAGTCGATGACGGATTTCGCGCGTCGGAAGTTCTTCAACTAGAACCATCGAAAGGGCTTCAAGCCCCACGGTCTCCTCGTATTGGTGTCAACATATTTTATCAGTACGGCAGTCTCCGCCGTCGCGAATCCATTATGTGGTGGGCAGCACTTCTCAAACGGCTATCCCATCAGAAAACAATTCTGAATGGCTTTTGCTTTCATAACAACCTGTTCGAAGATTTCGCGGTTGCTTCCGAATGCCTGGCGAGAGCCGAGTTGGATCCTACCATTGCCTGCCCACCTGATTTCGACTTTCGCATGAGTTGTGCGCGACTGGCGATGTTCGATGTCGTTGTTAGTTCACGATTCCACGCAATCGTTATGGGAAATACGTTAGGAATTCCAACATACGCCATCAGCGATGGAGACTATTACCAAAACAAGATGCAGGCCGCGACAAAGAATTTCGATTGCAGTCAACTGATACGACAGCTCGAGTCTTCGCCCGAAGAGATAGCCACGAGGATTTTGCAGACTGCGCATTATAGGGCTGGCAACGCCGCGGCATGATGGGAGCTCCATCGTATTAGCCCAACTCGCAAGTAGGCCATGGTACAAGAAATAACGAGTGGAATCGATAATTACGTGAAAGGAATTGCAAATATGCGAGACACAGAAGCAGTTGGCCGCATTTGCATCGTGGCCAATGAATTGCCGTATCTGTTTCGTAATGGCGGTATTGGAACCCACAATTGGTTGCTGTCAGAAACACTTGCGACTGCCGGCTGGGGCGTTCATATCCTCTATTGTGGCGAAGTCGAAGATCCCGCGCAACTCGCTCGCTGTCGCCAAATGTTGAACGCCAAGGGAATCACCCTCTCACACCTTGCGGAATTCGCGAGCCCACCAGAAGACGCCGTGGAGTGCAATCTAGTCAGTTGGATTGACAAGCACAGCATGCACGTTCGGCGGGCGCTCGAGCAACTAGATGCCGCCCACCATTTCGATCTAATTGAATTCGCAGAATGGACCGGCTACGGCTTTCGTACGATCCAGGCCCGCACGACGGCCGGCGCGTTCCCAGACGCTCGCATCATTGTCAAGCTACATTCGTCAAGCCAATGGTGTAGAGAAGGAAATCGCACCTGGTTGAACGGATCGGACGACTTGATTCGCGATTATTTCGAGCGCTATTCGTTTGAGCACGCCGATTTTCAAGTTTCACCTTCGCAGTACATGCTCAATTACGCTGAAAGCATCGGCTGGAAAGTACGACCGGATGCACAAGTCATTCCATATTGCTACCCGACTTCGATGCCAATAACAAACAAGCCAAGCGCGGGAATACCTGAACTTGTGTTTTTCGGGCGGCTCGAACCGCGAAAAGGCTTGAAGCTGTTTCTCGAAATGGCTCAATCGCTTCCTCGAGAAGTGCGCCTAGCATTTTTGGGGAAAGAAACGTCTGTGGACGGAGTGCCGGCCATCCAACTTATTGCACAGTCGCTCGGCGACCGTCCGTTCACGCTGCATACAGAGTTCGATCGCGATCAGGCGATGGAGTACCTTCGCACACCGGGTCGGGTGGCCGTCATGCCATCACAAATTGAGAACTACCCTTTCACCGTTCTTGAATGCGCAGCAAATGGAATTCCGTTCCTGGCATCCAATGTCGGCGGGATCCCCGAGATCGTGGCAGATCGCGACTTGCAACAAGCGTTACTGTTTGAGCCGACCCCGCGATCGCTACTCGAAAAATTCGAAAAGTACGTGGCGACAGACCAAGCCGAGCGCCATCAATATGTTCGCCGAATGCACGAAATCAATAACTCTGAAAAGAATCGTGCCATGGTTTGCGGGACATATTCAGAGCTTTTACCAGTGAAATCATCGTCTTCGATCTCCATGTCCTCCATGTCGGCAAGGCCTGAAGGGGGGCCTGTAAATAAGGCTCAAAAGCAGCCGTTGGTAACCATTGCCATTCCTTATTACAACCTGGGATCACTATTGCCGGAAACATTGGCTTCGGTCGCCGCGCAAGATTACCCAAGCATTGAAGTGATCGTCGTCAACGATGGTTCGACAGATGCATACTCATTGCAAGTCTGGGAAGAAATGCAGGCCCAGTACCCACGCTATCGCTTTGTGACCCAGGCCAATCGAGGCCTAGGAGCGGCACGTAACACCGGCTTGGCATTGGCCGAAGGCGAGTTCTTTTTACCAATGGATGCAGACAATATCGGACGACCAGACATGGTCAGTCGATTTGTAGAAGCACTTCAAAGGAATCCGGATGTTGCGGTTGTGACATGCTTCTTTTTGGCATTTGAAGAAACGACGGATATTGCGGAAGGTAAATTTCCGTATGCCTATCGGCCATGTGGCGGTCCGTATGTGGCCGCGGCGCTACGCAACGTTTATGGCGATGCGAACGCCATGTCACGCACTGCGGCTCTGCGGTCTATCGGTGGGTATGAAACCGAGAAACATACGACGTGCGAAGATTGGGAAATGTATGTGAAACTCGTCCGGCACGGGCATCGGATCGACGTCGTACCAGAATACTTGTTTTATTACCGTCACCGGCCCACCAGTCTTCTCCGAACCACTGACTCCTATTTAAACCGCCGACGGGTGCTACGACAGTTTTTTCCCTCCGCCGAATTACCTCCCGTCGAACAAATGCAATTGTGGACAGCACTGGCCAGCTTCCATGAGCAACACAAGCAGTTGAAGCTGGCGCAGTACTACGCTGCGGTGGCGGCGCAGCAAGCCGCGGCGCAAACGAATGTTTCGTGCGAGCCCCCGCCCCGTACAAAAAGGACCGGCATGCGGCTGGCAGCTTACAACTTCAAGCATGCCATGCGGAAGACAACTCGCTATCACGTAATATTTGATCGCATTAAGAAAAAACAGGTGGCGTAAGATGCTCCCGCTGACTGCATCTCGCCCCAGGAGACCCCGCTATGAATCTTTCGATCGCAAGCCTACTATCACCGATTCGCCGGAAGCCCGCTCCAGTTGCGCCGCCGCCCGTAGTGAACACCGCGGCAGCGCTGCCGGTGCCTGCTATAGCGCCGGCTAAGTCTCCCTATGATTTGTGCAAGGAGCTGCGGGCGTCGATCGCGCCGCTGGGCAATAGCTTCTTCAATTTTGGCGAGCTCGTCATCGACGATGCTGTCGATAATTGCCGCGTAATCTCCAATCGCCATCGCGCGATCGAGTCGCTGCCGAAGGGCGGCGTCGTGGCCGAGGTCGGCACTCAGACTGGCCACTTTGCCGGCCACATCTATAAGACAGCCTGCCCCAAGAAATTGCATCTCTTCGATCTCAGTCTCGAATGGTTCGACCAGAAAATACTGGTTGAGCCGCGCCGAACAGGCGACGTCGAGATTCACCTGGGCGACTCGTCGACCGAACTCGGCAAGTTTCCTGAAGAGCATTTCGATTGGATCTATATCGATGGCGACCACTCTTATAACGGCGTGAAACGCGATATCGCTCAGGCCGTCTTGCGAGTGAAGCGAGATGGCTTCCTGGTTTTCAACGACTACACCGTCTGGAGTCCGCTCGAGGTTTGCAACTACGGCGTGCTAAAGGCCATCAACGAGCTGGTCAACGAAGGCGAGTGGGAGTTTGTTTACCTCGCCCTCCATCCCTGGGGTTACCACGACGTTGCTTTGCGGCGTCGCCCCGCGTAAGAAAGAGGAGGAAACGGCACCAACGTTATTTGAATAAAGCGCTGATCATTTTGCTCGCCTAATGCAGCAGGTTTCCACCGCTAGCAAATGAGGATTGGTATTCCGCCACTTCTTTAGAATCGCTAAATTTCGACTGCTAGAGTGTTACAATCGCGCCAGAAATCGGCCTATTAAAGACTAAGAGCGATTGTCTTACCTCTTCATATCTGTTTGTGGCGTGGAGCAATAATGGCGACTTCATATCGCGCAAAGCCATGGAAGCGATGGTTTAGAGTCCTGCGGCAACGGGCTGTAAATCCATTTACTCCTCCACATGAACTTTTTCCAAACCCGGAATGTCACTTTGCGCTAATCGCTTTTCAGCGCTCAGGCACTCATCTATTGCGAGAAATCGTAAACTCGAATCCACAATTGGCATTGATGGTCGAGACATTTTCGCCGACTACAAAAAAGCTCTACTGGTGCAACTACATCCGCTCACTGCCCAAAAATGAATTCCCCGCGCTTAATCATGAAACCGCGCTCGGGCTTTTCGACGAGCATATGCGCCGAATCCGGCGAGATGTTGAGATCGAGCCAGAATGGTATGGCGGGCGCAAACGAGAGCTGAAAGCGCTGGGACTTGATATCAAATATAATCAAATCAAAGCATTCAATTCGTTGGCAATCAATCTTCGATCAAGGCCATTGCTTCTGGACTACTTTAAGCGCCGTGGCTTTCGGATTGTGCATCTGGTGCGCAATAACCTGGCTCATGCTGCGTTGTCGTTAATTCTGGCCAATATTCGCAGTGTCTGGCACAACTACGGCAAGCGTGAATTCGGTGGCCGATACCACGTCACTTGGGATGTTCTCTTTAGTCACATGAAGTGTATTCAGGACGAGCGCAAGGAATTTGTCTCGTTATCTCAAGATTTACCGGTCCAAACATTTGCCTACGAAGATTTGATCAGCGACCTAGGTCGCGTCAATCAGTCGGGTGAATTTCCAACCAATACGATCTTCTTGAAACCGTTGGCCGAGTTCCTCGGAGTTCCGAATTACTTCGTTTACGACGGCAAAATGCACAAAGTGGTAAATAAGCCCTACTCCGAAGTGCTGGAAAACTTCGAGGAGCTAGTGAGCCATTTGCGAAATTCAGAGTTCTCTGAGTATGCAGACTTGTTGGATACCGGCGTTGCGCAATTGAGTCCGGCCATTCGCTCCAGGGTTGCGTAAGCGAACGGGGGGCGAACATTTCTCGCTTTACCCGCAGCCTTCTCGCTCGATGCGGTTGTGATGCCATTTGCTCGCCGTTTTTATTAAGCCGCGTAATCCTGGCAAGCGGCTGGTTTGTAGGAGTTTGGTCGTGAGCCCTTAAGGCCACTTTTCAGCAATTGCTTGAGAGAGCGTCGTCGCTTGCGAGGCTTCTCTTGTAGAAGCTGCCGCTGCGTGAGGAGTGGATGTTGTGGCGAAAAGATACCATATCTCTCGAGGTAGTCCACTTTGTCGTCCGTAGCGGCGACTTGATCGAGAATATTGACAAACTGTCGCGTATACAAATTCATCGCGTAGAGCTCTGTTGTCCGATATGCGGCCTCGCTCGCTCGCGATAAGGTCGCAGGATCATTTGCGAGCTGCCCGATTATGGCAGCCATCGCGGTCATATCGCCGACTGGAACAACGAAGCCGTTCTTGCAGGAGCGTATAACATCTGCAATGCCGCTA
>CAZGMU010000103.1:11087-12604 GCA_964526975.1 uncultured Planctomycetaceae bacterium | reverse complement strand
TTCCGAACGCACAACTCCACGCCCTTGGAAGACTCAGGGCGTGACACCCTCAATTCCCGGACACCCTCTCGACTAATTGTACTCTCGTGCCCCGCACAGGCGAATCCAGATTTTAGCGGCCGGTTTTGCCGCCCCTGTCCTTTTCCGCGTTCGCTCCCCTAAACTAACGGCATGCCGCGAGTCCGTGGTGGCCGTTTTAGGCCTACCGTTGTTGTTGCTACCCAGTCTCATCTTGACCACACAATGCCAACTACTCTGCGTAATGCCTAAAATAAGGATTTATCCACGGCAGCGCCGCCTTATCTCTACTCCCAGCCCCTAGCCCCCAATCCCCATTCCCCCCCACCCATGTCCACCGACGCCAACGACCGCGCCAAATGGACAACGTCTGCCCTCGCGGCGACCGCCTTGCTCATTTTGCTGTTTAGCGTCGTCGCGATCGGCACACTGCGCGGCTGCTTCTTCGCCCAACCTCAACCAGCCGCCAAGACAGAAGAAAAAAAGAAAGAAGAAGGCAAGAAGCAAGAGAAGCCGCCGATCGCGATTCAATCGCCAGTCGTGCTGCCCTCCGAACCCAAAATCCCGCACCCGCCCGTGAAGCCGGGCCACTGGTCGACCGCCAGTCAGGAGATCACGGCCAATCTCAACGACTTCGTCGGCGACTCGCGGCTCTCGGTCATCGACGCGCAATCGCGTCCCTTTCCGGTCGCGAGCACGCCGTTCTATCTGCGATCCAGCCGGCCGATCTTGCTGAGCAAAGGTCGGCCCAAGTCGACGCAAACAACTTTCTTCGCGCCCCAGTCCGACCAAGCGGTCCGCCTCGCGCTCGAGCTCGAAGACCGCACGCTCGGCTCGGGCCCGCCACAAACCTACACACAGCTCGTGCCGATGCCGTCGTATCAATATCACTTCGTCGTGCTGGCCAAGTCGCCTTCGCGCTATGCTTACATTAAAACGCTCGACTCCGTAAAAGCGCCGTTCAACGGCGAATCGGACGAAGACATCACCGAAGCAGCGCTCCATTACCATGTGGTCGAGCTCGGTGCCGATCAGCTCAATCTGCTTCCCGATAATCCGCTGACCTGGACCAGCATCGCGTATGTGTTATGGGATCAAATCGATCCGGGCGAGCCGTTTCCCGCCGAGCAAAAACAAGCACTCGTCGATTGGCTCCATTGGGGTGGGCAAATCATCATCAGCGGCCCCGACTCGCTCGACCTGCTCAAGGGCTCGTTCCTCGATCCGTACCTGCCTGCAACCAGCGACGGCGCGGTCCAATACGACTCGACGAACAAAGACCTGAGCACATTTAGCGACAATTGGATGATCAGCACGAAGGCCGTCCAAGGCGAATCGCTGCAGACGACCGCGCCTTGGTCTGGCATCCAGCTCAAACTTCGCCCCGGAGCTGCGGAGGTTCCCAATACCGCCGGGCTATTTGCCGAGCGGCAAGTTGGTCGGGGACGGATCGTCGTCTCGGCGATTCAGCTTTCAGAACGCGACTTCATCAACTGGCG
>CAZGMU010000103.1:4037-11077 GCA_964526975.1 uncultured Planctomycetaceae bacterium | reverse complement strand
TCGAGAGCTTTTTCAACGCCGGGCTACTCCGCCGTCAGCCGCGCAAATATCTGCCCGGTCACTTCGGCGGCGCGACGCTCACCTGGGCCGACGTCGGCCTGCGCGAACGTCGCCTCGATGCCGCGCTCAATACGAGCCTGTTTTTCTTTGCTCGCGACTTGGGCGTCGCCACGTCGTACGTTCACAAACCTCACCAGGATCCCAACGCTCCACAACAGTTCACTCCGCCAGCCCCGTTGCCCAACCAACCAGGCAACAATCGCTCCTCAGGTCCAAAAGTTCCACTTACCTATCGACCGCCGGAAAACCCGGGTGGACTCGGAGCATGGAACGACTACAGCGCGACGGCCGGCGCCGCTCGCCAATCGCTACGTGAAGCGGCCGGCGTCGAAGTACCGGATGCCAGCTTCGTCGTCACCTGCCTTGCTGCCTACCTGGTAGCGCTCGTACCTTTGAATTGGCTCGTCTTTCGCGCGATCGGCCGCGTCGAGTGGGCTTGGATTGCTGCCCCACTCATCGCGGTTGCCGGAACGTGGATCATTGTTCAGCGCGCGCAGCTCGACATCGGCTTCGTCCGCTCGCAAACCGAAATCGGTGTTCTTGAAATGCAGCCCGATCACTCCCGCGCCCATCTGTCGCGCTACACGGCCCTTTATTCATCGCTCTCGACCACTTATGACTTCGAGTCGAGCAACCTGACAACGCTTATCGCCCCCTTCCCGGCCGAAGTCGCCGCTTCCAGCTTTCAACTGCTCAGCGGCCAAGGCCTCACGCCGGTCAACTTCCGCCGTTACGACACCGTGCAGCTAAACGGCCTGCCGGTTTCGTCGAATTCCACCAACATGGTCCACAGCGAGCAAATGCTCTCGCTCGACGGTCCCATCCAAATCACGCAGCCAACTGGCAAGGGCGAACAAATCGAGAATCGCTCCAACATGGCGCTGCGCAGCGTTTGCATCGTCGAGCGCATCGGCGGCGAGCTGGAAGGAAAATGGATTGGCGATCTTCTGCCTGGTCAGTCGGTTCCGCTAAGCACAGTCCCTTTGTCCATGGATAAGCGCCCCTTTGTCAACGACCGCGCCAAAGAGGCCCAAAGCTCCGAGCGCGAGCAACTCAACCTTGAACCAATGTTCCGCCTCGCGCTCGATCCCAAAAATATTGGCGACGGCGAGACCCGCCTCGTCGGCCGCTTCGATGAAGTGCTGCCCGGCGAAACGATCCGCCCGGCCGCCTCGCAGGTGCGCGGCGCCACGCTGGTCGTCGTCCACATGCGCTACGCCCCGCTGCCGCCAGTGGAAAAAGACGCCAACACCCGTCAAGAAATCAAAACCACCAACATCGAGCTCGATCTCGGCGACCCTGCCCTACCTGAACAATAATAACCACCCAACATCCTGTTCTCGCACCTCGATCCTTCACCCTCGCCCCTTCCTCCATGATCGAACTCACCAACTTCAGCAAAAGCTACGGCGACTTCGTCGCGGTCTCGAACTTGAATCTCAAGATCGAAGCGGGCGAGATGTTCGGCTTCATCGGCCCTAATGGCGCCGGCAAGAGCACCACAATCCGCTTTCTCGCGACGCTGCTGCGCGCTACGGCGGGCGAGGGGACCGTCAACGGCCACAGTGTGACGAAAGACCCGATCAGCGTTCGCAAAAGCGTCGGCTACATGCCCGACAACTTCGGCGTGTACGACGGTATGAAGGTCTGGGAGTTTCTAGATTTTTTCTCCGTCGCCTATGAAATTCCCCGCAACCGCCGCAAGGCCGTCATCGGCGACGTGCTCGAACTGCTCGACCTCACGCACAAGCGCGACGATTTCGTCAACGGCCTCTCGCGCGGCATGAAGCAGCGCCTCTGCCTCGCGAAAACACTCGTCCACGATCCGCCTGTGCTCATCCTCGACGAACCCTCCAGCGGCCTCGACCCGCGTGCCCGCCTCGAAGTAAAAGCGCTGCTGAAAGAGCTGCGCGCGATGGGCAAGACCATCCTGATCTCCAGCCATATCCTCACCGAGCTGGCCGATTGCTGCACGAGCATCGGCATTATCGAACGCGGTCAGCTACTCCTCCATGGCCCGATCGACACCGTCTACCGCCAGATTCAAAAGAACCGCCACATCGAAGCCCGTTTCGCCGGCAGCCCCGAAGCAGGCGTCAGCCTCATTCGTAGCGATCCCAAGGTCCACGATGTGCAAATGAACCACCGGGGTTGCACCATCGAAATGGAAGGCGACGACACCGACGTCGAGCGCCTCCTTCGCCAACTAGCCGCCGCCAACTGCGGCCTCGTCAGCTTCGCCGAGAAAGAGCCGACGCTGGAAGATGTATTTATGATGGTGACGAAGGGGTTGGTGACTTAGAAACTACCACACTCCCCTGCGGAAGAAAGTGCCTCGCCTTGCTGTTTTGGTCCTGGCAACTTATTTTAAATAGATGGCAACCGACTTCCGCCAAATCGATCTGGATGACCACCAGCGGCACCTCCTGGCTAGCGCCGCCGACCATCTAGGCCTGCCTTGGCCCGAAGTCTTCGAACAAGCGATCGGCCCACTCGCCGAAGTGAAACCAGACTCCGCTACAGAAAATGGCCGCACTGAAACTCCCTACGAAATCCTCTCGCGTCACGGCCTGATTGGTTGCATCGAGGGAACCCCGGCCGACCTGAGCACGAACAAGAAATACATGCAAGGTTACGGCCAGAATGGCTGAACGCATCCTCATCGACACTGGCCCTATCGTAGCCATCTTGTGTCGCGAAGACGCTCAACACGAACCGTGCGTCGAATATTTGCAAACACTGGATGCGACACTTTATACATGCTGGCCGGTAATCAGTGAAACCGTGTTTTTGCTGGGCGGGCGGACCG
Source organism: uncultured Planctomycetaceae bacterium (assembly GCA_964526975.1). GTDB lineage: Bacteria > Planctomycetota > Planctomycetia > Pirellulales > Lacipirellulaceae > JABDGM01. The sequence continues at coordinate 8,208 of CAZGMU010000103.1, read as the reverse complement.
ATCGGATACAGTCGCTACTCAAAATGATCGCGACGGGCGCCATACACATCTCAAGCATTGGCGCCGATACGACTACTATCGCTTGGTTCAATGGCTTCTACAAGCAATTTGGCCAACAGGCCCCTGATCTGGCAGACGCTGCTTTGATGTACTTGGCCGAACAAAACCATATCACAAAAATCTTTACCCTCGACTTTCGCGACTTTTCAATTTATCGAACCTCAGACAATCGAGCATTGGAAATCATCAGGCCATTAAAACAATGAGCTGGCCGCCGAGCGGGCTCTTCAGCTTCGTCGAAAAGGAGCCGACGCTGGAGGATGTGTTTATGATGGTGACCAAAGGGTTGGTGATGTGATTTCTCACCTTACGACACCTATCTCGCGTAGAGAACCGTGTAGTTTTCTTGAAATGCCGGGAAGGCCACTTTCGGCCACCAACCATCAGCAATACCAAAGCGCCGCTCAATCTCGGCCACGAGTGGCTTGTAGCCGTCCCACTCTTCTTGTAATTCGATGTAATTGGCCGACCTAAACGTGTGGACGCCCACGCACATTTGGTCGTAAGTGCCGAGATCGACCTTGTACGCTGAGATCTTTGTAATTTCATTCCAGCGAATATGACTGCTGCGGTTGCCGGAAATCGTAAAGCCATCGTCAACAATGGCGAGCTTAATCACAACGCGTTAACTCCCGCGGCACGATGCCTACGATAGGTTCAGCCAAATAAGCAAAGGTGCATACATACCCCGCTCTGTTCCATTGCTGCCGCACTTCGCTAAGTCCGTATCGCACAAAGCTCGACAATATGCCAAGCTTGGGTAACCGGGGAATATCAGTGGGCAAGTATCAAGGAAGCTCGCTGCAATTTCAAACTGGACAATGCACCTCGACGTGATCCACTTGAAAGCCCGCGCACTGAACATCCGCGGCCGCAGCGTTGATTGCTTGTTCGAGCGACGATGATTCGCGCATGAATCGCACAAATACCTCGCCATCGCGGCTGACAATCGTGCCATCGTCGCAACCTGCGTCAAAGAGGGCATCGCCGTGATCATCGGTCACGTCAGAGATGCCCGATAAAACCAGCTTAAAGTCGTACGATTTCATCGGTTCGCCGAATACGGCAATTGAAAGTGGCCGGCAACGATACCCGGTACGGTGATGTCTTCGTCCAGCTTCTCCCAGCGCAATGCATAGCCGTTGAGTTCCAACTGCACTTCTTTCAGCGCTTCGTCGCTGGCGGTGCTGAGGATTCGGAAACGATCGGCAGGAAATCCGAGTATTCGACCGTCAACGAGTTCGACGTACACCGTTCGCCCTTCAACCCACACACGAATCGCGGCTGGTTCCGTTTCGGCAGTAAGATCACGAACAGTGGTACTCATCATATTTCTCCTTCAAGAACGTTTGATGCTCATACACCAACCGCTCAATGTCCCGCAGCACGTGCACTGCCAAACCACGATTCTTCGCCAGCATAATCGGATCAAGCCAAAACTTACATTCGCCGCCTGACGCTCGCACATGGATATGCGCCGGTTCTCCTCGCTCATCGGAATAGAAATGAAACCGATAGGCACCGACACGCAAAACCGTTGGCATTTGGGCGCTCGCCTCTTTGTTTCATACTTCACTACACCATCAAGATTAGTAGATTGACGCCAGCGAGAACAGCACGCCTGCAGGGACGATCTATCCCAACAACAGCGGCGCGTCCGCATCCCCGCTCTGCTCCCACTGCCGCCGCACTTCGCCCAAACCATACACGCATAGCTCAAACTGCTCGCTCAGCCGCTTGAGCACGTCGGGCGTCGGCGTTTCCTTCTGGACTGGAATCGTGCTCGCGATCCAATAGGCTCGTTTCCCCTGCTGCTGATAGTCGAGGAGCGCGTCCTTCGTATTGCGGCGGATGCAGGCGGCCACTTCCGGGTAAACGCCTGTCCAAAACAGCGTGAAGTCGCCGATGTGTCGATGTACCTGCTGCCGTGCCGGTCCTTCGCGATGCTGTGCTTCGGCCAGCATGTCGGTCACCGCCACGAGCCGCTGCCCGCGTACAGATCGTACCGCGTACATGTCGTCGGAGCGCACAAATCGCACGAGTAGCTCGGCGATGTAGTCGATCATCGAGGGGTCTGCCACGCCGAGCCGACCTTGAAAAGTCTGCTCCGTGAGACCGGTGAAGAAGCGTCGGACCACCGACGCGCGGGCGTCTTGATGCATAGATTGGTCCCTTCTGCTCCGCGGGGCGCTGCCCATGGAAAGGACCATCCTGCAGCTACCGCACGAGGCGTTCGCAACAGAACCGCAAACAAAACTTACGGCCTGCCGCTCAGCCGGAACTTGGGCCGATGGCCAGCATGCAACGTACGCATGTCGCCTCGTACCCTCTTAATTTTAGCTTCGCATCCAAACCGAGGTCAAATTTTTGACACGCCTATTTACCCATTTCTCCCATCGGCTGCAACATCGATCCTGGAACAAGATATTCCGGATGTAGCGGGCACACTCCGTAGCACGGACTCTAGTCCGTCCCTTGCCAGCGCTATTTCACCATCCCGTGCTTAAAAACTTGTCCCGGCGCCGGAGGTTTAGGTGGACTGAAGCCCATCCCGCGAATGAGCGGCCGTGTGCCGCAGTTGCTTTTTGAGATCAAGCCTTGGTCTCCGCTTCTTTCTCTGCCGGAGAAATCACTTTCACCAGTGTCGCCCGTATCTTCGCCAATCGCTCGTCGCTCTCGGGCTTCCGCCCATCTCGCTCGGTCACGTAAAACACATCCACCACCTGATCCAGATACGTGCCGATCTTCGCGAAGCGGATCACCATCCCCACGTCATGCAGCGCCCGCGCCAGCCGATACAACAGTCCCCGGCGATCAACGGTAAACACTTCGACCACCGTACACTCGCCAGACATCTCGTTGTCGATCCGCACCTCATTCGGCAAGTTCGAGAGCGCTGCCGCCGCTTCCTTCTGCTCGCGCCCCAATATTTTCGGAAACTTAGGGGGAACATCCGAATCGATCGAGTCGACCAGCGCCTGGCAAATCGACGTCATCCGCTCGGCCGACGGCTCGCCCGGCGACTCGGGCTCCGAGGCCACATAACGCAATAGCAACAAATCATCCGCCAGAATGCTCGTCTCGGCCGCCAGGATTTGCATGTTCTTCGCCGTCAGCGCGCCCGCCATGCTGGAAAAGATCGCCCGCCCGCTCCCTTGATCGATCCCGGCGATATACTCGACTGTGTCTGAATCTTTCAAATAATTCGCCCAAGCGACGCCCTTGCGTGGCGCCAGCTTGTGCAGCCGCCGCAACATTTCCACTACCGACTCGATCGACCGCTTATTCAATAAGCTTTCCGGTAACGCCTCGATCTGTCGTTCATACCAGACATCGTTACGCTCGTCCGCAGTCGGCAGTTGTCGCAGCGATTGCCGACGTGCTTCACGCTCCGCCGCTCCCAACGCGCCAGAGGCATCGAACCTCTCTTTCGCCCGGTAATACAAATCCGACAACACCTCGATCTTCCAATTGTTCAGCACATCCGGCCCCACCGCCGCCAAGTCGGCACACGTGACCAGATACAACATCGCCAACCGCTCTTTCGTGCCCACTTCGTCGACGAATCGGCTGACGAGCTGCGGCTGCGTCGTATCGTACTTCAAGGCAAGATGCGACATCCGCAGGTGCTTATGCACCAAAAACTCCAACGTCTCGGCCTGTGCCCGCGGCAACCCCATCCGCTCCGCCGTGCTCCGCGCGATGCGTCGCCCCACCTCGCTATGATCTTCTTCAAGCCCCTTGCCCAGGTCGTGAAGCAACAGAGCCAAGTGCAACGTGGTTTTATCTTCCAGACCTCGATACACCTCTCCGAGACTATCGTCGCGCTCGGCAAACTGCGTCACTTCCTCAACCGCTCGAATACAGTGCTCATCCACCGTGTACTTATGGTACTGGTTGAACTGCAACAAACTCCGCGCGTGGCTGAACTCGGGTATGAACTTCTCCAGTACCCCCATCTCGTGCAACCGGCGCAGCAATTCGCCCAGCCGCAACGGGTTCGCTATGACCTTGAGAAACGGCCCCGTCACTCCCGGCAAAGGCGCGTCTGAATATTGCGGCGTGGTGCGATAAACAAAGTGCCAAGCGTCCTGCGAAATCCGCTTCCCTT
>CAZGMU010000103.1:0-4027 GCA_964526975.1 uncultured Planctomycetaceae bacterium | reverse complement strand
CGCCAAATCGACCAGCTTCAGCACCTCCTCCGGGTGCTTCTCCAATCGAGCGATCGAACGCGGCGTCGTGCTAATCTCGTTCTTGCCAATCTGGTAATCATCCTCTGTCTTGCGCCCCAGCACCGGCTCCAACACGCGACTCACCCGCGACACCGGCTGCGCCAGCCCGCTCAACCGATGCGCCATCCGCCACACATGGGCCGTGTGATGGAAATAATCACGCATGAACTGCTCGACCGGCAGCATTCCCTTCTTGCCGGCGTACTTAAAATACGCCGCCAGCCGCAGTTGCTCGGCCCGGCTGAGTGCGTCGCACGTTTCATTCGCGTGGAAGTGCATCTCATTGCGCACGCGCAGCAGAAAGTTCTGCGCTGTCATCAATCGATGATGATCAAACTTCGAGATCACGCCCATATTGTGCAGCCGGTCGGGATCGGCCACACCCGACTTCAGATACCACAGCCACCGCATCAAATGAATATCGCGCAAGCCCCCGCGCGACCGCTTCAAATTCGGCTCGAGCAGATAGACCGTCTCGCCATATTCGAGCCGTTCTTTGCGCCGCTCGGCGATAAACTCGGGCGCGAGCTGAGCCCCGCGCTTCTCGATCAGCGATTTCATGAGCTCGCTGTATCGCCCATACACATCGCTATTGCCCAGCAGCAGGCGCGACTCGATCAGCGAGGTGCCCACCTGCGCATCGCCCCGCGCCTCCTGCACGGCCTCGTCCGGCGTGCGCAAGCTATGCCCCAGGTGCTGATACACGTCGCAAATGTCTTGCGTCAGCCGCGACGCCAGTTGGCCAATGACCGTGTCCCGCTTGCCTTCGTACAACAGCATCAGGTCGACGTCCGAAAACGGCGCCTGCTGCCGCCGTCCATATCCGCCGTGGGCCACGAGCGCCACTCGCTCGCGCAGTTGCTTTGCATCTGCCTCGGGCAACTCGCCCAGATACGACTCGTAGATCCGCATAATCGCGGTATCGACGAGTGTGGTAAATCGCGCGCAAACGCGGCCGCCTTCCAGCCCCAAATCGTGCTGAGCGCGCAACTGCTGCCGCCCTTCAACCAACTCCTGCCGAACCTCGCGCACGATCGAGCGTAGACGATCACCAAACTGCATGAACACGAACCCAGAATCTAGAAATCAAACGCCTGCACCCATCGTCGCTCCAACCACGGCTTACGATAACTTCCTTCAAAACAGAATAACCACGGAGACACAGAGGGCACGGAGAAGAAATACAGGAGGTCGGAACACTAATCTTCGCTAGTCCCTGCTAATAACTATATTCTGTCTCTGTACTATCCAGATTTTTATTAGCATAGATTCGTGGTAATTCGTGTTCTTACTTTTCTCCTCCTGCCTTCTCTGTGCCCTCTGTGTCTCTGTGGTAAATCGTATTATACCGCCTCGCTCCCCGTTTCACCGGTCCGAATCCGCACCACATCTTCCAGCGACGACACGAATATCTTCCCATCGCCGACCTGCCCGGTATGGGCCGCCTTCACGATCATCGCCACGGCCGACTCCGCCTTGGCATCGTCCACCACTACTTCCACTTTCACCTTCGGCACGAAATCCACCACGTACTCGGTCCCGCGGTACATCTCTGTATGCCCCTTCTGCCGACCAAAACCGCGCACCTCCGAAATCGTCATCCCACTAAAACCGCCCGCCGTGAGCGCGTTCTTCACATCCTCCACCTTGAAGTGCCGCACAATCGCTTCAATCTTCTTCATGTCTTTAACTCCCCATCCCCAATTCCACACTTCTCTTATTCGCTTTATTCGCTCCGTTCCCACACCACATCCGGCACCCGATTCACGCGATTCACCACCCGCGCCAACACAAACAGCAAATCGCTCAATCGATTCACATATTGTAGCAACTCGCCGCGCACCTCCTCCGTCGCCGCCAACTGCACCAGCCGCCGCTCGCTCCGCCGGCACACGCACCGGGCCCAGTGAAGCTGCGACGCCGCCGGCGTTCCGCCCGGCAAAATAAACGCCCGCAACGGCTCGACCTGCTCCTCGTACCGATCGATCAACCTCTCGATCGCGGCCACATGCGCCGCCCCGGGCGCTGCCGCTCCATCACTCCGCGTCCCTCCAGCAGCCAGCTCCGCCCCCAGATCAAACAGCCGATGCTGAATCTCGCCAATCTCCCGATCAAGATTCTCCGGCGCAATTCCACTTCGCACCAGCTCGACCCGCACCATCCCGAGCGACGCATTCAACTCATCCACACTGCCGATCGCCTCGATGCGTAAATCGTCCTTCCGCACTCGTCGCCCGCCGAGCAGCCCCGTCTCACCGTCATCGCCAGTCCGCGTATAAATTTTGACCATCAACACACACGTTTGCCGAATCACTGCGGTCATCTTGCCGTATTTGGTTGCAATTTAACCCGTCCCCCCAGAAAAGGACAGGCAACGGTCGGCCGATCCCACGTATCGCGTCAACATCCCCAATCCTCACGATTTGTTCCACCAACTCCACGCTGCCTCGCCCGCCCATTGCCTCCTCACCACGCCCGTTGCCCAAAAGCAACGTCGAAAAATCGCTTCTTCGCGCAGCCAACCCCGCGTTTTAAGCCCAAAACCAGCCATTTTTCCCACCTGGTCGGGTCATGCCGCCTGTGCGCTGGGCCGCTCCAGGTTTCTCCACCAACCGCCCATCCGACCCATCGACGCCGCCACGGCGTAACCTAGGTTTGATCAGAACGACGGCCCATCGCCGAGCGGCGTACGCCTCGTTTGCAAACACCAGCAATCGCCCGATTCCCCTCGTGCCTCCCCGACTTTCCCCTAAGAACCACTACCAACTGAATCATTCACGCCACAGACGGACGAGAGACTGCGATGGGGTTCCTTAAAAATTTCTTCACCGACGTGTACGCCAACGAAACCAAACCGCGCCCGGCCACCGGCTTTCAGCAACTCTCCGAAATGGAGTTGGAAGCCCACCTCAACATCTGCCGGTACGGCGACTTCGAGCTGACCGACGCGGTCCGTCCTTCCTACAACCTGGATGTCGTCCCCACCGCCGGCTACCGCCACGACACCTACCGCGACGAAGAGAACCGCGCCGAGGTGCCCGTCCTCATGGCCGCCGTCACCCGCCGAGACATGATGGACGCCTTCATGTCTCTCATCGAACAACTGGGCGACACGGTCGACGTCGTCCTCGAAACCAGCCACGGCAACCAATCCAACGGCCACACCGATCTCTACCGCGAGCACATCGACATGCCGATCCTCCAGAGCACCCTCTGGGACTTCGAGGACCTGCTCACGAACGACGGCTGCACCGGCATCGCCGTGCTCAATCCCCACTTGCCGCAGGAAGTGCAACTCGACGAGCATAAGCTGCTCATCGTCTACGGCAAAGACCTGCGGGCATATGAACGAATCCTCGGCGAACACTACATCCCCTGCCGCGACGACATGCGCTTCATCACCGAAGCCGAGCACGTCCACTCCACCAGCGAACGCTTTGCCGACGAATTCGACGAACTAAAATCCCGCCTCGGCATGGATGGCTACCGCTAAAAAACACTCTCCTCCCTTTTAGGGAGGGGTCGGGGGAGGGTTCGCCTCTCCATTCTTTATTTCTACTATTCACGCCGCTCGCGGCTTAGCGCGACTCTCACTCGCGCAGCTTCCCGTCTACTAACTCCTTCCGCCGCGCCATCCTCCACATAATCATCCCGAAAAAGATCCCGCCGATCGGAAACAAAACGAGCGCCGGAATCAAATGGAATAAAAATCCATCCCAACCCAATTGGAAACCCTGAACCAGCGAAAACAAAATCGCGACCGGCACGCCCCATCCCAACACACCAACGCGCAGGATGTATCGCTTACGACCTAGTTTCGTCAAACGGCGCAAATCCAGGGGCTCAGATAAAGACATCATCGTTCGATCCTCCAAAATTGCGTAATAAGAATTGCATCCCCACCGGCAAACCCGGCAGGACTCATTAGCTCATACGGCCCTCCCCCGCCCCTGTTACACCCCGCTTG
>CAZGMU010000102.1:5373-12671 GCA_964526975.1 uncultured Planctomycetaceae bacterium | reverse complement strand
ACTGCCGGCGGACCTTGGCGGCCCCGTCGACATCAATATCTAAAATAACCCATCGAGGGTCGTCTGGGCTAGGTCTGACCTCGCTCAGCAGAGTACCGTACCAGCAGCCGCGGCCAAAAACCTCGCAACATTCGAGAAATTCGCTGGCTTCGCGGCGGCGGGTGAATTCCCCCGGAGTTAGGAAGTAGTAGTCGACGCCGTCCTGCTCGTCTGGGCGTGGGGAACGGGTGGTGGCGGAAACGCTAAGCCGCAAGCGATCTGGATAACAGGCGAGCAGGCTCCGCAGGACCGTCGATTTTCCGACGCCGGAGGGGCCTGACAGGACTATAAGATTGGGAACGGGTGGGGACGTTGTCACAGCATTGCCGATTGCGGATTTCGGCTTTGGGATTGCGGATTGAAAGACAACAATCCGAATTCCAAAATCCGAACTCCAAGATCGTCCTCACTCAACATTTTGAATCTGCTCGCGAATCCGTTCGAGGGCGGTCTTGATCTCCACGACTAGATGCGAGATCTCGGCATCGTTCGCCTTCGAGCCAATCGTGTTCACTTCGCGGCCCATTTCCTGAACGATGAATTCGAGCTTGCGGCCAGAGCTTTCGGGAAGCATGAGCGCGGCTTCGTATTGCTGCAAATGGCTGCGCAGGCGAACGATCTCTTCGCTGATGTCGCTCCGGTCGGCAAACAGCGCCAACTCTCGCAGGAGATCGGCCGGCTCGACGGTTACGTTCAGCTCCGAAAGAGCTTGCTGAACCCGAGTGGTAAGTCGGGCCTGGTAAGACTGGGTAACTTCGGGCTGTCGTTTGGTAATCGCGTCGAGGTTCCCCAGAATTTGCCGGCCATTGTGGGCGAGGTCGGCGGCGAGCGCGACGCCTTCCTCGGTGCGCATCTTGGTCATGGCCGCCAGCGCCTCTTGGATCACGGGCTGAATGACAGGCCAGTCATCGTGCGGATCCTCATCCGAATGAGACTTCTCGATCACGACGCCCGGCAGCGCGAGAAGAGCATTCGCATCGAGCGACAAGTTCAGCTTGTTGGTCGCGGCATATTGCTCCAACTGCTTGCGATAATTGTCGAGGACCGCGGTATTGATTCGGTAATCATCGGCGGCCGCTGAGCGGTCCACACGAAGATTCAACTGCACGGTGCCGCGGCGAACTGCTCCGCGCGTGGCCGCTTCCACTTCGGGCTCCAACGCCGCGTAGCCGTCGGTCGCACGATAACTCAACTTGAAATGGCGGCTGTTGATCGTGCGAACTTCGACGGCGATCGACATCTCGCCCGCTTGCCTGCGAGCCTCGCCAAAACCGGTCATACTGATGAGCAAGGGTCGTTACTCCGCGAGTTTTGGAGCAGCGCCCCAGGTTACTTCTTTTCCGCCGGCGCTTCCGCCGCCGGCGGCGTGGCTGGAGCGGGCGCTTCGGGCGCTGGTGTGTCGGCCGCTGGTGGCGTGGCCTGATTCGCAGGCGGCGCTAACGTGCTGCCATCGGCAGGTGCCGTTGTGCTGGCTGGAGGTGCGTCGGCTGGCGGGGTTGCCGTCGATGCCGGTGGTGTCGTTGCATTCATCGGCGGAGCGCTCGGAAGCGTCGTCGGCGCCGGGGCCACGCTGCCAAGAATATCACCGTGGTGTTTCGACCAGAACAAAGCGATCAGGCAAATCCCGATCCAGATCGACGCCGTCACGATCGTAATGCGAGTGAAGATATCACCCGCTTTTGCCCCGAACGCACTCGATCCGCCCATGCCGCCCAAGGCACCAGCCAAACCGCCGCCACGGCCCCGTTGCACGAGCACAAGGAGAATCAAGAAGATTGCCAGTAGCGAAAGTACGAGGGCGAATAAGGCGCTCATGATTGCTTAAATCCGTTTGTCGGAAGAAATAACTACGGAGACACAGAGGGCACAGAGAAGAATACTTTTCCACAGATAAACGCAGATAAAAACTCAAATCTTTACTCTGATCTGCGTCTATCTGTGCTCATCTGCAAACTCTTAAAAATGTCTTCTCCGTGTCCTCTGTGTCTCTGTGGTTAATCCTATTGTCTTGTATGTTGTTCGTTGATTAAAAAACTTCAATTCACTGCCGCGGCGATGCCGAGGAAATCGTCGGCCTTTAGGCTAGCCCCGCCAACCAAGGCCCCGTCGATGTTTGGTTGCGACAGCAGCTCGCCGGCGTTCGAGGCCTTCACGCTGCCGCCGTACAAAATTCGGACCTGTGCGGCAGACCCGCTATTGTAACGCTCGGTAAGCAGGCTGCGAAGGTCAGCATGCACTTCGGCCGCCTGCTCGGGCGTGGCCACTTTACCGGTGCCAATCGCCCAAACGGGCTCGTAGGCGATGACCGTTTTCTCGATCTGTTCGGCCGAAATGCCTGCCAGGGAGCCTGCGAACTGCCGGCGAATGACAGCCGACGTTTGGCCCGCTTCCCGCTCGGAGAGCAGTTCGCCAACGCAAACGATCGGAATCAGCCCTTCGGCCAGGGCGGCCACGGTCTTCTTGTTGATGTCTTCGTCGGTTTCTTTCAGGATGTGACGTCGCTCACTGTGGCCAAGGATCACATACGTGCAACCGACGTCGACAAGCATCGCGGCGCTGATCTCGCCGGTGAACGCGCCGTTCGGCTGGTGGTAAACGTTCTGCCCACCCAGCGCGACCTTGGTCCCCTTCACCACTTCCGCAACCGACACAAGGTTGACAAATGGCGGGCAGACCAGAAGGTCAACCGCGGGATACTTGTCCGCCTGGCTGACAATGCCTTGAGCCAATTTGACCGCGGTAGCACGGTCGGTGTTCATTTTCCAATTACCGGCGATTAGTTTGCGAAGCATGGGGAGAGTCGAGAGCTAAGGGTCGAGAGTCAAGAGCCAGAAAAATACAAAAGACGGAACTGAGCGCGAAGACCGCAAGCCTTCCGGCTCTTGACTCTTGACTCTCAGCTCTCGACTACTTTAACCGACAGGCTCGGTCTGCGCATAGGAGCCGAGCACTTCCAGGCGGAGCGACTTTTTCGCGATCGTCGCGATGGCCCGGCGAGATGGCGGCTCGGATTGATGGCCGACGAACTCGACGAAAAACAGATACCGGCCTCGGCTGCCAGGAATCGGAAACGATTCGATCCAGGTCATGTTCAACTTGTTGCGTTTGAAAATCGCCATCATGTCGGCGAGTGCTCCGGGCTCGTGTACGATCTCGCACATCAGGGCGGTTTTATCTTTTCCCGTCCACTCACCGCTGGTCGTGGCGATGATCGCGAAGCGGGTGATGTTGTCCGGGTTGTCTTCGATGTTCGGCACGAGCACCGGCAATTCGTAGTTAGCAGCAGCTTGAGCGCTGGCGACCGCGGCGGATGTGGGGTCATCTTTCACACGACGGGCGGCCTCGGCCGTGCTCGCAACCTCATGCAACTCGGCCTTCGGCATGTGTCGGCTGAGCCAGTTGCGGCATTGCGACAGTGGCTGCGGCTTGCTGTAAATCTTGCGAACGGCATCCCGCTCACCGGCGCCGAGCAAACAATGATGAATCCGCAGCGGCAGCTCGCCGCAGATGTGGACGGAGGAGCGCGAAAAACACTCCAACGTGTCGGAGATTCGGCCGTCGGTGGAATTCTCCATTGGCACGACGCCGAATTTGGCCTGACCACGCTCGACCTCCTCGAAGACGGCGGCGATGGTTCCGACCGGCACCAGCTCGGCCGATTGGCCAAATTTTTGGATCGATGCCAGGTGGCTAAATGTGAACTCAGGGCCAAGATAGGCCACGCGGAGCGGAACTTGAACGGCTCGCGTGCCGCTGATCAACTCGCGAAAGACCGCTCGAACAGCTTCGTCGGTTAGCGGACCGTCGTTCTTTGCAACGACTTGCTGAAGGACTTGTGACTCTCGCTGGCCATCGTAAATGCCCTGCCCCTCGGCCTGCTTCCGTTCACCAATCCGCTGGGCAATGGCGCCGCGGCGGTTGATCGCGGCAAGAATCTCGGCATCGATCTGGTCGAGCTCTTGTCGCAACGCGGCGAGCGATGCCTTCGATGTAGCCCCTAGTGGCGACTCCAAGGCTGATTTCCGGGGCTTCGACGTTTTGTTCTGTTTCGACATCGCGATGGATTTCCGCGTCTTGGCTAAGCCATTGGCTGGCAATACCTTGCCATCGGTCGACTGCCAGTCTGACAGTCGACGGTTGCCTGTTGCTGGCTGGCTCCGCCGCTCATAAGCCAAACTGGCAGGCCATTTGAAAGTTCTGGCCTGGGTCGGTGGGAACCTGACAACTTTCTCGTATCTGTAAATGGCTATTCTACAATAGCTTACGCCAACTGCCAGTGCTGTCCGATCGGTAGGCACGGCCTTTGCTATTACTTGGCTCGGAAAGCCGGTAAATGCCGCGGGTTCTATGCTGCGCGCAAATGCCCCGTGGGAGGCTGCCGCTTTCGATTTTACGCGATATAACGAACAAACACTCGCAAAAGAAACATAACAAGCTTCCGCGCCCGCGGAAATTAAAAGGAGCATAAACCATGGCTGCAGGTGAGAAAATTATTGGCATCGATCTCGGTACGACGAACTCGGTCGTCGCCGTGATGGAAGGCAAAGAAGCAAAGGTGATTCCGAACGCCGAAGGCAACCGGCTGACGCCGAGCGTCGTCGCGTTCACCGATAAGGGCGACGTCCTGGTCGGCGAGCCTGCTCGTCGGCAAGCGGTCACGAACCCGAAGCGCACGATCTTCTCGATCAAGCGTTTCATGGGCCGGCGACACAACGAAGTCGCCTCCGAAGAAAAGATGGTGCCGTACGAAATCGTCGGCGGCTCCGAGGATTATGTAAAAGTAAAGGTTGGCGATAAAGAATACACGCCATCCGAAATCTCGGCGTTAATCCTTCGCAAGCTCAAGGAAGCGGCCGAGGCGTATCTGGGTCATAAGGTGAACAAGGCCGTCATCACGGTGCCGGCTTACTTCAACGACGCTCAGCGTCAAGCCACCAAAGATGCGGGCCAGATCGCTGGCCTCGAAGTCGCTCGCATCATCAACGAACCGACTGCCGCGTCGCTCGCTTACGGCCTCGAGAAGAAGGGCGAAGAGACGATCTGCGTATTCGACCTCGGTGGTGGTACGTTCGACGTTTCGGTGCTCGAAGTTGCCGACGGCGTGTTCCGCGTCATCAGCACGAACGGCGATACGCACCTCGGTGGTGACGACTTCGACGAAGTCCTCATCAACCACGTTGCTGAGCAATTCAAGCGCGAGCAAGGCATCGACCTCCGCAAGGATCACATGGCCCTGCAGCGGCTGACCGAAGCCTGCGAAAAAGCGAAGAAGGAACTCAGTTCTGCCCAATCGACCGATATCAACCTGCCGTTCATCACGGCCGATGCCAGCGGTCCGAAGCACTTGCAGATGTCGATCACGCGGGCCGAATTCGAGAAACTCGAAGACGCCCTCATCGATCGGGTCAAAGGCCCCGTGCTGCAAGCGCTCAAAGACGCCAAGCTCGATCCGAGCAAGATAGACGAAGTCGTGCTCGTCGGTGGTTCGACCCGTATCCCGAAGGTTCAACAAGTCGTGAAGGAGCTCTTCAATGGCAAAGAACCTCACAAGGGCGTGAACCCAGACGAAGTCGTGGCCGTCGGCGCTGCGATCCAGGGTGGTGTGCTATCGGGCGAAGTGCAGGACATCCTGCTGCTCGACGTAACGCCGCTGTCACTCGGTATCGAAACGCTCGGTGGCGTGATGACGAAACTCGTCGAACGCAACACGACAATTCCGGCCGAACGGAAACAGGTCTTCAGCACGGCCGACGACAACCAATCGGCGGTCACCGTCCGCGTGTTCCAGGGTGAACGCGAAATGGCGGCCGACAACCGGCTGCTTGGTCAGTTCAACCTGGAAGGCATTCCGCCGGCGCCGCGCGGCGTGCCGCAGATCGAAGTGAAGTTCGACGTTGATGCCAACGGTATTCTCAACGTGTCGGCCAAGGATCTTGGCACGGGCGTCGAGCAGACCGTGCGAATCGAACAGTCGAGCGGCCTATCGGAAACCGAAATCGACAAAATGCGGAAAGACGCCGATTCTCACGCCGATGAAGACAAGAAGAAGCGTGCCCTCGTCGAAGCTCGCAACAATGCGGAATCGCGTGCTTACGATCTGGAAAAGTTCATCAAGCAACAGGGCGACAAACTTCGCGATGCAGACAAGCAGCCGCTGGAGGCGGCAATCGCCAAGGTTCGCGAAGCCGCTAAAGGTGACGACGTGAACCGCATCAAGACCGCCATCAGCGAGCTTGAGACGGCGTCGCACGCGATGAGCGAGGCGATGTACAAGTCGACAGCCGGCGATGCCGGCGCTCAGCCAGGCGGCCCGCAAGCCGGTCCAACCGACGGCGGCGCCTCGGGCGGCCCAGGCGAAGACGATGTCGTCGATGCTGAATTCGAGGTGAAGAAGTAAGCAGGGTTTTCAAAGTAAAGAATTAAGACCTACTAAGTCCGTTGTCCGTGGTCAGTAGTCCGTTGCAAAACTGCCACGGACGACGAACTACGGACAACGGACATTTTTATTTATGGCATTCCGTTTCGACAAACTAACCATCAAAGCCCAAGAAGCCGTTCAACGCGCGCAGGAACTCGCCGCAGACGCCGGCAACCCGCAGATGGAACCGGTGCATCTCCTCTCGGCCCTACTGGACGAGAGCGAAGGGATCGTGCGCCACGTGCTCGAAAAAATCGGCGTGAATGTTCGCCAACTCGAGACGATCGTCGGCGCCGAGTTGAAGCACCTGCCCCGTTCCAGTGGCGGATCGCCGCCGGGCCTGGGGGCGCAGCTTTCGAAAGTGCTCGACGCCGCGCAGAGCGAAGCCGACAGCATGAAGGACGACTTCGTGTCGACCGAGCACTTGCTCCTCGCGCTCGCCGGCACGCCATCGAAGGCTCAAGAAGTCCTGCAGCTCAACGCGATCACGAAAGACAAAATACTGGCCGCCATGCAGGCTGTGCGCGGCTCGCAGCGCGTCACCGATCAAACCCCCGAAGGCAAATTCCAGGCTCTCGAAAAATACGGCATCGATCTCGTCGAACGCGCTCGCAAAGGCAAGCTCGACCCTGTCATTGGCCGCGATCAGGAGATTCGCCGCGTCATTCAAGTGCTCTCGCGGCGCACCAAGAATAATCCCGTGTTGATCGGCGAGCCCGGCGTCGGCAAAACGGCGATCGTTGAAGGCCTCGCTCTCCGCATCTTCCAGGGCGATGTCCCCGAGAGCCTCAAGAACCGCCGCGTCGTCGCGCTCGACATGGGCGCGCTGGTCGCCGGCACC
>CAZGMU010000102.1:4482-5363 GCA_964526975.1 uncultured Planctomycetaceae bacterium | reverse complement strand
GAGTTCGAAGAACGCCTCAAAGCTGTCATCAAAGAAGTGATGGATGCCGGCAATGTTATCCTCTTCATCGACGAATTGCACACCGTCGTTGGCGCCGGCGCTGCCGAAGGTGGCAACGACGCCGCCAATCTGCTGAAACCCGCTCTCGCCCGCGGCGAGCTCCGTTGCATCGGCGCGACTACGCTCGACGAGTACCGCAAGTACATCGAAAAAGACCCCGCCCTCGAGCGCCGCTTCCAGCCCGTCCTGGTCGGCGAGCCCAGTGTCGAAGACACGATCGCCATCCTCCGCGGCCTCAAGCCCCGCTACGAAGCACACCACAAAGGCGTGCGCATCAAAGACTCCGCGCTCGTCGCCGCGGCCGAGCTGGCCAATCGCTACATCGCCGATCGGTTCCTCCCCGACAAAGCCATCGACCTCATGGACGAAGCCACCAGCCGGCTCGCGATGGAACTGCAAAGCGTTCCCACCGAGATCGACGAAGTCCAGCGTCGCCTCACTCAGCTCGAGCTCGCCGCGCGCCAGCTCGAAGATGAAACCGAGGAACACGCCAAAGAACGCCTCGCCGAAATCCGCGACGAGATGGACGAGCTCAAACAGAAGCTGGCCAGCCTCCGCGAGCAGTGGGAAGCAGAAAAGATGGGCCTGGGCGACGTCGCCGATGTGCAAAAGCGCATGGACGAAGCCCGCGTGCGCTACGACCAACAAATGGCCAAAATCCGCGAACAACAAGCCGCTGGCCGAGTCGATGAAGCCGCCTACAAAAAACTCTACGAGCTGGACCAGGAAATGAAGAGCCTGGCCAAACACCTCGAAGAAGCCGCCGCCAAGCAATCTCCCCAAGACGGTGAGCCCGCTTCAGCGGGCGCGAACGCGACCGC
>CAZGMU010000102.1:0-4461 GCA_964526975.1 uncultured Planctomycetaceae bacterium | reverse complement strand
AACCAAACACCTAGAAGAAGCCACCACCAAACAGACTCCCCAAGACTCCGACGGCGCGGTCGCTTCAGCGACCAGCGCCCGCCGCCTCCTCCGCCAAGAAGTAGGCCCAGACGAAATCGCCGAAGTCGTCAGCGCCTGGACCGGCGTCCCCGTCTCCCGCATGCTCGAGAAAGAACGAGCCAAACTCCTCGTCCTCGAAGAACGCCTCCACCAACGCGTCATCGGCCAGGACGAAGCCGTCACCGCCGTCGCCAACGCCGTCCGCCGCAGCCGCAGCGGTCTGCAAGATCCGAACCGCCCGATCGGTTCGTTCCTGTTCAGCGGCCCCACCGGCGTCGGCAAAACCGAGCTCTGCAAAGCACTCGCCCAGGTTCTCTTTGACGATGAGCACGCCATGATCCGCATCGACATGAGCGAGTACATGGAGAAGCACACCGTGAGCCGCCTGATCGGCGCACCCCCGGGCTACGTGGGCTACGAAGAAGGCGGCCGCCTCACCGAAGCCGTGCGCCGCCGCCCGTACTCCGTCGTGCTGCTCGACGAAATCGAAAAGGCTCACCGCGATGTGTTCAACATTCTGCTGCAAGTGCTCGACGACGGCCGCCTCAGCGACAGTCACGGCCACACCGTCGACTTCACCAACACGATCATCGTGATGACGTCGAACGTCGGCAGCCAGATGATTCAGGAATCGTTCGAGGCCGGCGCCTCGTACGAAGAGATGCAGGCAGGCGTGATGGAATCGCTCCAATCGCGGTTCCTGCCCGAGTTCCTAAACCGCATCGACGAGATCATCGTCTTCCGACCACTCGATCGGTCGCAGATTCGTAAGATCGTCGATCTGCAGATTGACCGCCTGGAGCAGTTGCTCGAAGCTCGCGACTTCGGCCTCAAGGTTTCGGACAAAGCCCGCAACGAGCTGGCAGCCCGGGGTTATGACCCATCGTTCGGCGCACGCCCGCTCAAGCGAGTGATTCAGAATGAACTACAGAACCCGTTGGCCTCGGAACTGTTGCGCGGCCAGTTCGCCGAAGGGAGTACGATTCACATCGACTTCGACGGCACGGAGTTCACGTTTAAGTCCAGCGGCGGGAATGGCGCGCCGCGCAAGGGAACGAAGCGCGGCGATAAGATCGTGCCGGCCGACACCCTATAAAGCCGCGACCGCTGGTCGCGGAAATCGCGCGACCCCGCGCAAGACCGCAAAAATCTTACAACGCGCTCCACAACAACCGCGACCACCGGTCGCGGCTTTATACTAGCGATCAACAGCCGCCAAACCCCAATTGGTGATCACAACTTCCGCGCCAGGAGTCATATCGCGCACCTTGCGGGCAATTTCCACCTGCTCGCTTTTAGTGGCCTTGGGAAGCCGCTTCTTCAGCTTGGTGAGTTTCTCGCTGCGCTTACGACGACGGCGAATTTCTTTCTTACGTTCGCTAATGCTCATAGGAAAATGGTCAAGAGTCAGGGATCGGACCAGGCCGTAAACCCGCTTAAATCGGGAACGGTCCTTTGTACCAATCACGGAATTATTCGTCAACCTGGCCTGACAAGTGGCGGGATGCCGTTTGACGTAGGACGGACAATCCTATCCGTCGATTTCCAAAAGACGGACAGGATTGTCCGTCCTACGGTCGAGTCGACGAGCTGCCGCCGCCAAGGATGTCGAAATTGTTTCCCATTGCGGCGATAGGTTTTGAGCCGGTTTAGGCGTTGCCTTCTTTCTGTTCTTCGTCGGTTGCCGGTTGCTTGACGATCAGCACCGGGCACGGGGCTTTTCGCATCACGGCTTCGGCCACGCTGCCCATCAACAGCCGCGAGATCCCCGTACGACCGTGGGAAGCCATGACGATCAAGTCGACCTTGTTCTCCGTCGCGAACTCTACGATCTCGGCGTCGGGTATGCCGGTCAGGCTATGACGCTGGTAATCGACGCCCGGCGAGGTCGGCCGGATGCGGTCGAGCAATTCGCGAGACACTTCCAATTCGCGTTGCCACTCCGCCGCATAGAGCGATGCCGCCTCGCCCATCGACGGGTTGAGGCTACGCGTGTCATGCACATGCACGATATGCAGCGTGGCATTGGAATCGGCCGCCAAGGCCGATGCGTAGTGCAACGCGGCATCGTTCTGCTGAGAGAAATCGGTCGGAAAAAGTATGGATCGAACGTTCATGGCCGCCACTCCTGCATGAAAGTCATGCTCACTGTCCAGGAAATCGGACGACTTCGCTTTGATCTAACAGCAAGAATTATACCAATTAGAATTGGACGGCTAAGCAGTGTCTTGATGGATTTGAGGCAAGAAACTGAAAACAGGCGCCAGCGACAGTTTCGCCGAGATAAGCCCAGCGGCATATTGCTTTTTGTTTCTATTGCTCTGTTTTTAAGTCGAGCTAAGCCGCAAGCGATTGGGTTTGATTTCTGTTAAATGCAAAGCTGACTAGTGGTCTGTCAGCTCTCGTTGGATGGTAGCTGAATTCGCAAGAATTCGGTCCTGACCGTATAGGTCGGACTCTTACGAGTCCAGCTACACTCATCCATTCACCGCTGACAGACCACCAGGGACCGTTTTTGGCGGGGTAGTGTGCTGAACCGCACACTGCGCGTGCGGCTCAGTAGTGGTTGCGAGCGGAGCTGGCTTACAACCGCCACTGCTCGATATCCGTATCGACGTTGTACTTCTCCAGGAGGCGATAGAGAGTGCGGCGCCCGATTCCGAGCGCCCGCGCAGCGCGCGCCTTATTGCTGGCATGGCGTCGGTACGTTTCCAAAACGTGATCACGAGTCAGCGTGTCTAAATCGACATCTGTTGCCTTCATCGTCGAGCATGATTGGGCACTACTGACGATCTCGGGCGGAAGATTCTCCACGCGGATCCGGTCATCGTCCGCTAGTATCTTCGCGCGATCGAGCGCATTTTGCAGCTGCCGAACGTTCCCCGGCCAACTGTAGCGTTGCAACACAGGAATGACTTCCGAATCCAATTGCCATTCAGAGCCAATCAAGTGCTCGACAAGCAACGATAAGTCACCTTCGCGCTGACGAAGCGGAGGAAGCTGAATCGTTAATACATTGATACGGTAGTAGAGGTCTTCTCGGAATCGTTTATGCTCGACCTCTCGCAATAGCTCCCGGTTCGTAGCCGCGATGAGCCGCACGTGTACTCGCCGTTCTTTGACCGACCCCACGCGTCGCAGCGTACCATCTTCCAAGACGCGCAGCAGCTTGGCTTGCAGCCCCAGCGCAAGCTCACCGATTTCATCGACAAACAACGTGCCGCCATCGGCGACTTCGAACAGGCCGGGCTTCATGCCCGTCGCACCAGTGAATGCGCCTTTTTCGTAGCCGAACAGTTCACTTTCCAGCAGCGTTTCGGGCAGCGCCGCGCAGTTTATTACTACCAAGGGCTTGTCGGCCAGCGGGCTTGCTTCGTGAATGGCATGGGCCACCAACTCCTTGCCCGTTCCGCTTTCGCCTTGAATGAGAACCGGCTTGTTCGTGGGGCCCACACGAGCGATGAGCCGACACATCTCTTGCATCTGCGGCGATTTCCCGATGATCGAATTGGCCTTTTGCTGATGGCGAAGCACCTCTTTGAGTTGTCGGTTTTCCTTGCGCAATTGGCCTGTCTCGTGGGCATTGCGGACAAGGCGATCAAGCTCTTTCAGGCGGATAGGCTTGGTGAGAAACTCGCGAGCCCCGAGCTTCATCGCCTCGACGGCCGACTCGATCGTCGCTTCGCCAGTGAGCATGACAACTTCACATTCGGCGTGACGGCGCCGCAGCTCTTTCAGCACCTCCAAACCAGACATGCCCGGCATCATCTGGTCCAACACGACGACATTGAATGCCCGCCGTTCCAGCAAGTCGAGCGCTTCTTCGCCGCTGGCGCATTGCTCGAGGCGGTGCCCCTGGCGTGCCAGGAACGCGCCCATATCGCCGCGGAGGTCGGCATCGTCGTCGACTAGGAGGATATCGAGGGCAGGGCCAGCCGTTGCTGTAGACATCACCGGTTCACAATTATGCGAAGATACCTTCTATTCGGCCGCACAAACCCGTTCGATGGCGGCCTGCAAATCGTCTCGACGAACTGGCTTGGTAAGATACGTCCAATCCACCCACTCGTGGCCAGCCAACTCCACAGGTTTGCTGTAGGCGGAAATCAGTATAAAGGGAGTGGGGCGGACTTCGCAAATTTTGGCAATTGCAACATCGCCGTCCATTTCAGGCATGCGGACATCGGCAATGATCAGATCCGGGGCGTGCGCCGCGCACAAATCGACCAGTTCCTGGCCATTCGTGGCAATAGCCACCACTTCGTGCCCAAGCCGGGGCAACATCACGCGAAAATAGTCGCAGACATCCGGCTCGTCGTCGGCGACGGCAATACGCAATGAACGGCTCATGAGTGGTTTTCCGGCAACGTGATGATGAACTCCGCGCCTACATGCTGGCCG
>CAZGMU010000101.1:5582-12778 GCA_964526975.1 uncultured Planctomycetaceae bacterium | reverse complement strand
ACGACTTCACCAACTCAGGATCCTGCTCCAAGTAGTCAAACAGCAAATAGAACGCTTCACGGTCGTGGCAGCACGCCCAACGCAGGCCATGCTCCGTTGATGAATCACTGCGATTGGCCTGTGATTGCGAACAGCGCTGCCAAGTAAGCGAATCTGGCCAAGTCCTCTGCGGCTTCTTTAATCGTTCGGCGATGTCGGCGCAGTATAGTGAGTGAGCTGTTGGCCCAGACGGGACACGCCCCGTGTACTGCGAGAAAACATCCTTGCCGCTTTGAATTTCTTGCTCAAGCAACGGCATCTCCGTATCGAGAAGATCCTGCAATTGCTCCCTTCGCCAGCGTATTTTCTTGGGAAAGTATTTGTAGCCTTCGGCTTCGGAGTGAAAACCTAATCGTGAGTCTCGGTTACACAATTCGATCAATATTTCACCGTTTTTTATTTCCTCCTCCACGATCGGCCGCAATTCCTTGAGCGTTAAGAGTTGTTCTGTTGGCGCTTCATGCATCATGCGTTCACGCAAATCGTAAAATCTCAAAATGTTCAAGCCACTACGGAATTGAATCCCTAGGGCTTTGGCCACACCGATATCAAGGCGACGTTTATCCGACAAACCAGGATCCTTTTCAATCAACTCAAGGATCTCAATGCCCTGACTCCAGCGCTCGCACATCGTTCGGCATAGTTCGATAGCTTCGGGTAAGGTATGTGATTGCCCCAAGCATTCGCCGATTCGATCGCCGCTCGGCGCTAGAGGTTGGCCCGTCCAATCTGAGATCTGCCAAGTCGGTGCTAATGGTGAGTCCTGTGGACGGAGCAGCAATGGCCAGACCACACCGTCGTGCATTGGTCCATAGAGTTGGAAGTGATTGGTGAGGGGAAAATTGGCATAACCTTCGGCAAACAGTTGCCAAGCTTGCGCAACCTTATCGGCATGCTTTCCCCATTCCACGCTCGCCAATTCTTGCAGGAATTCTTCTTCTGTCTGCGGAAAGGGCTCAAATGAAAGTTCGCCCGCCGCCTTATTCATTACTCCAGGATAGTTTCCAAAATACCAACAAAGTGTTGCGTGTTTGACGCCAAGCTCGCGCATGGCGCGGAACTTGCGATAGAGATTTCCTGGAACTGGAACGAATGGCACGGATGCTACTTCATGAGAATTCCCGGTTTGAATCTTGGCCGCCATCGACGCGCCGGCATTTTGCGCGGCACGTGCCATGCGTTCAAATCGCACACTGGGGCCAGGTGTTGAGAGCCAATAGTCGCCACCCTTACGAATTCGTCCGAAAACCTCTTTTTCTACTCCTGTCTCAAAATTGAGTTGGAGAATTACGTTTTCCGGAAGATGCTTTGGAATTTCATAGACCCAATCGGCCAGGTCTGTATTGGGCCATACATCAGGTATATACAGCCAGGCAATAAGTTCGGCATTTGGGTTGGCGTCGTGGATGCCGCGTGCCATGGGAGAAAGCGTTTGACGCAAGATCTCCCACTGTTCTTTCTTTCCACATACAGGACAGTCTGGACGCGAGTTTTCATTTGCGGCAATCGAACTAAGGCAAGTAGTTGGCGCCTCGCCGTAACTTATATTGATCATTCCTCCTAAATGCGGGACGGCTGAAAAAATTGCGTAGGTTGCTTCATACAGGTACTTCTCTGCCGTGTCGGACCATGGGCAAAATAGCTGCCCCCCGACGCCAGCCAATTCTGGATGCTTTTTCAGAACAGGTTGACCGGCAGTCCATGCTGCCGGCTCCACTGTGAATAGATAGACGCGGATGCCATATCGCCTACACTTCTCTACCGTTTGACGCAATTTGGCCAGCCGGCGTTCCACGTTGTTGCCGGACTCCGATACTACGCTCGAATTACATAGATCCTTGAATTGAACGGTTAGCCAAAGACCGTTAATTCCTTCGTGTGCTATGCGATTGAGGTATTGCTCTGGATAGTAGTCCACTTCATCCATAAGTTCGTCACGATTCTTCGGAGGACGATTAATAGGCCCGAAGAAGCATCGCGATATTCGTGTCTTGATAAATGGCGCGCGATCCAGTGTTCCGAGTGGAAGGAATGGTCCGCCGGCTCGCAGCATCATGTCTTCGATATGGAACAAACCACGGCGTATACCTTCGGTGTCAGCAGCTAGAACCTGGCAGCGATTTTCCGTCACCACAATCCGATAGGCCTCAAATGTCGACGTTTCGGTTTTCGCGGTTTCAATCGTGAAGCGGCCGTTTTGCGGAACATTGCCGGCTTTCAGGAAGTCGGCCACATCGTTGTAGGCCGTCTTCAACAGACCTTCCGGATCAGGAAACCTCGCGTCCACTCGAACGCCGTTACGCAAATCGGCTTCGCTTGCTTTAGCCCTGCGACTGCTCCAGCCATGGCTGCTCCATAGCGGCGATTGAAGATCAGCGACAAACTTCCAAGTATCCTCCGCCGGCTGTGCGGGCAATGGCGCAAGGCTCTTCGCAGCATCCTGTCCTGTCGCACCGAAGCAAGCCCGGCAAGATGCCAAGAAGACGATGCAGGCGTTCAATAAACAAAGTCGTGAAGTCATTTGCTCTGCCTCTCAATCTGTTTCACTCTAACGCCCTACGAAAACCCCCAGGCATTATTGACGGCTGCGCGGCGAAAGAGCCGGCTACAAGTTTAACCGAGCGGATTTAAAGAAGGAACGTTTGAGTGCATGTTCGCGGGCTTGTTTTTGGAGCGCCGATTACACCGACCTCTTGAGTCGAGGCGTATCGTCGGGGACGAAATTGGCCAGTTTGGCCGGTTAGTGCATCATTTGTTCTGTAAAAGTTTCGCGTGGCCTTCGCTGTAGCGGAGGGAGCGTAGCGGAAGTGAAGGCTACGCGTCGCGCGAGTGGCTTGAAAGAGGCGGGCCAAGACGGTTTCCTATTCGTTGTGTTCTAATCAATGAAAGGAACTCTGCATGACCCGCCAGAAGCAATCTACCGAACTGGATTCGATCGTGGAACTCTTGGCCGAGCAAGGCTTCGACGGCATGGCTCGGGCGATCGAATTCTCTTGAACGAGGCGGTGAAGTTCTAACGCAGCGACGCCCTCTCCTACTCATGGAGCAAACAACGCTTTCACGGTTTTTGCGTTCGCCCATAGAAGACCCAAGACATGCGCAAGACATCGACGACAATGTGTTCGCCGAAGACTTCTCGTTTGATTTGCTGGAAGCCGAATGCAATTGCTGATCAAGTGGTGAGCTATCGCACTGATGCCTTCGTAACAACGGGTACAGAAACTTAAAGCTGATCAAGCTTTACAGACCGCGTTACGCCTCCGAGAAGGGCTCAGACATTTCCCTTCGCAACTAATAGGCCACAATTACCAATAGCAACGCAGTTGTCTAATCGCGAGAATGAAATGAATTGTGCCCACATCATTTAGGACAGAAACGATGAGTAAACGCTTTAAAATCGGTGATCACGTTACTTGGAATTCCGAAGCCGGGCATGTCAGTGGCAGGATCATCCGGGTTCACACTCAGGACGTGGACTACAAAGGATACACGCACCACGCGAGTCCAGACGATCCGCAATATGAAATCAAAAGCGACAAGACCGACCATATCGCCATGCATAAAGGGTCGGCTTTGAAGAAGATTAATCGCTAAAGTTTATAACTTCAGCGAACGAATCGCAGCTTGGATGGCCGGCACCAACTCCTCCTCGAACCAAGGATTTTTCGCCAGCCATGGCTGATTGCGCGGAGAAGGATGTGGTAGCGGAAGATAGCCCAGTGGCAGATATTTCCTCCACGATTTCACCGTATCACGAAGCGTCGCTTCACGGCGGTCGCCCAGATAATAAGCATGAGCGTATTGTCCAATCAGCAAGGTAAGTCTGATATTAGGCAAATGCATACTTAACTTCTCATGCCACAGCGAAGAACATTCGGGACGCGGCGGCTTGTCGCCGGAGTTGGCTTTGCCCGGATAGCAAAATCCCATGGGGATAATAGCGACCTTCCGTGGATCGTAGAATTGCTCCGCCGTGAGGCCGAGCCAGTGGCGAAGCCGGTCGCCCGACGGGTCGTCCCACGGAATGCCAGTTTCATGAACCTTACGTCCAGGCGCCTGGCCCACAATGCGCAGTCGGGCCGATTGATGTGCCTGCAAGACCGGGCGGGGACCGCACGGTAAATCGTCGGCGCAGTGCGTACATGCTCGGATGTCCTGTAGCAACTGCACCAGCGATCTTTGTGTGTTCCGCGAACTCAACGTCGATGAACCTTAGAATGATGTGAGGCTGTCTGTAATTCTGAGTGGCACGCCCTGAGTCTTCGAAGGGCGTGGAACCGTACATTTGAATTCCCGGACGGCCTCAATTATTTAAATTGATCGTATGCGCACTTGATGGCGATGCGTTTCTTCCGACTTATCGAAGCCCATTGTTCGAGCGCGTCCTGAAATTCCGTCGTCTGCATACAATCAGCGTAGCCGCGAAAGCTCTTGTTTTGCCAGCCTCGTTGAGAGAATCTTTACGCGCAGGCGTTCGTGGCTTATCGTCGAACCATGCATGTTTGAGTAAAATGAGAGACTTACGTGAACGAAACTCAATCCAACTGATGATGGAAAAATTATGTGTACGGGAACACCGGCAACTCTAGCAATCTACCTCCTTGGCGTTGTATCGATTGCCACGATTGCTCATTCAGAAGACAAGCAATCGGAGAAGGTGCTTCGACATGCCGTGTTTTTCAAGTTCAAAGATGACAGTAGTGAGGCGGACGTTGCCAAGGTAGTAGCGGCTTTCGATGCTTTGCCAAAGAAGATCGATACGATCAAAGACTACCAGGCGGGCAAAAACTTCAGCGTGGCCGGTTTTGACGATGGCTTCACCCATTGTTTTTTTCTGACGTTTGCCGACGAAGCCGGCCGCGCGACGTATTTGCCTCATCCCGATCACAAAGCGTTCGGCGTTACCTTGCGACCTCACTTGGACAAGGTGTTCGTCGTCGATTACTGGGGCAAGCCGGAGAAGGCTCGCAAAGAACGCGAATTGAAGCACGCGTTGTTCTTGAAGTTCAAGAGCACGGCGACCAGCGAAGAAATCAAGGAAGTCGAAGACGCGCTGGCTAAATTGGCATCGCAGTGCAACTCGATCAAGCACTTCGAGTGGGGAAAAAACAATAGCCCCGAGAAGCATGATGAGGGCTTTACGCACTGTTACATGTTCACGTTCGACGATGTGAAGGGTCTTAAAGAATATGCGTCGAGCGCTGAGCATCGAGTCGCCGTAGATAAAATTGTGGCGGCTGCTGAGAAAGGACGAGCTTTCGATTTCTGGACAAAAGAAAAATCGGAAGGTGAATCGAAGTAAAAACCGTGACAGGAGATGCCTCATGCACCATCAAGATCTGATCGATCGATATCTGGCTGGCTCCGATCTGCTCCAGCGGGCAGTGGCAGGCATGAGTGACGAACAGCTCGACGCCAAGCCGATTGCCGGCAAATGGTCGACACGGCAGGTGGTCTGCCATTTGGCCGATTTCGAGCCGATCTACGCCGATCGGATGAAACGCGTTATTGCCGAACAATGCCCGAGTTTCTTCGGCGGCGACCCCGACACATTTGCCGCCAATCTGGCCTACGACTATCGTTCAACCGATGCGGAGATTAATTTGCTTACTGCGGTGCGGCGGCACATGACCGCCATTTTGCGCGAACTTAAAGTAGATGATTTTCAGCGAATCGGCAATCATTCAGAGGCTGGGCCAATGACTTTGGAAACATTGCTGCGCAATATCGGCGACCATGTGCCACACCATATCGGGTTCATAGAAGAAAAACGCAAAGCGCTCGGAGTGTAAGAACTTGTTTTAAGGTCTTTCCCCTGTAAGGCAGAAACCGAGGGCAAGCGATAAATGGCACTGCCGTTCTTTCAACTTTCGAGTCTCGATGCTGGTTGGGAGTTAAAATGAGTAAGTATTCGAAGCGAGTGGTCTGCGGCGCGTTGATTGTGTTCGCGCTCGGAGCGTCATTGATTCAAAGAGCAATCGCCGAGAGTCGTCTGGCGAAGCCGAATATCGTCGTCTTCCTTGTCGACGATATGGGCTGGTCGGATATTGGCTGCTATGGCAGTGAGATTTCGACTCCGCATATCGACGCCTTGGCTCATGATGGGGTCCGCTTCACGCAGTTTTACAACACCGCGCGCTGCAGCCCCACGCGAGCCAGTTTGATGACAGGGCTCTATCCTCATCAGGCCGGCATGGGACATTTGGATAACCAAGTGCATGAGGGCACAAAAGGCACGCAAGGGCGCCTGCGCGACGATTGCGTGACGATGGCCGAGGTGCTGAAAGACGCTGGCTACTTCACGGCCATGGCTGGCAAGTGGCACATGGGCCAGCAGCATGGCAGCACTCCGTGGGGGCGCGGCTTCATGCGGTCGCTCAACTCGCCGGCTGGCGGAATCTATTTCCCGAATCAGCCCTATCGCCCCGATATTTTCTTGAATGGCGAAAAGTATGCCAAAAACGACCCAAAATTCGGCGACTCCTGGTATAGCGTCGGCTTGTGGACCGATTGGGGAATGAAGTTCGCTGACGAAGCGATCGACGCCAAGCAGCCATTCTTTTTGTACATTGCCCAGTGTGCGCCTCACTTTCCGTTGATGGCGCCGAAGAAGGTGATCGCCAAGTATCGTGGAAAATATAAAGAGGGTTGGGACAAACTGCGCGAGGCGCGCCACCAGCGCCAACTTGAAATGGGCCTCGTCGATCCGAAATGGCCATTGAGCCAGCGACCGGAGGAAATCTCCGCCTGGGACAAATTGAGCCCCGAGGAGCAAGACCGTTATGACCACATGATGGCGA
The DNA here is from genome assembly GCA_964526975.1 of uncultured Planctomycetaceae bacterium. Taxonomy (GTDB): domain Bacteria; phylum Planctomycetota; class Planctomycetia; order Pirellulales; family Lacipirellulaceae; genus JABDGM01. Next base: position 5,939 of record CAZGMU010000101.1, on the reverse strand, counting down.
TCTACGCGGCGATGATCGACCGCATCGACCACAACCTTGGCAGGCTCGTCGACCATTTGAAAGAGCGCGGAGTGCTCGACAACACGTTGATCCTGTTTCTTTCAGACAATGGCGGCAACGCCGAATCCGGACCGCGCGGCAGGTACGAAGGCAAGAATCCGGGTGGGCCGAACTCGACGGTTTTTCTCGGCCAAAGCTGGGCCACAATGGCGAACACCCCGTTCCGCCGCTACAAGCATTTCACGCACGAGGGCGGAATTTCCACGCCGCTGATCGCACATTGGCCTGCCGGCATTCCCGAAGAGCGAAACGGCAAGTTGGAGCCACAGCCGGGACATGTGGTCGATGTCATGGCCA